>JBMTTG010000010.1:0-26357 GCA_049449095.1 Phycisphaerales bacterium
CGCGCCGTCGCCTCGGCCCGGACCTCGCGGAGCACCGTGACCTTGATCTCGCCGGGGAAGGTCATCTCCTCCTCGACGCGCTTGGCGATCGCGGTGGCGATCGCGAAGGTCTGGACGTCGTCGGCCCGTCTCGCGTCGACGATCACCCGCACCTCGCGGCCGGCCTGGATCGCGTGGGCCTCCTCGACGAAGGGCTGCTCCTTCGCGATCCCCTCGAGCTGCTCGAGCCGCTTGATGTAGAGCTCCATCGACTCGCGTCGAGCGCCGGGGCGGGCGCCCGAGATCGCGTCGGCCGCCATCACGATCGGCGTGTAGGGCGTCGTCGCGGGGATGTCGCCGTGGTGGCCGCCGATCGCGTTCAGCACCGCTTCGGACTTCTCGCCGAACTTGCGGGCGAACTCCATGCCGATCGCCGGATGCCCGCCCTCCATCTCGTGGTCCATCGCCTTGCCGATGTCGTGCAGGAAGCCGCAGCGGCGGGCGACCTGGCCGTCGAGGCCGAGCTGGTCGGCGATCATCTGGCTGAGGTAGGCGACCTCGATCGAGTGGCGAAGGACGTTCTGGCCGTAGCTCGTGCGGAAGTGGAGCTTGCCCATCGCCTCGACGATCTTCGGGTTGAGGCCGCGAATGTTCGCCTCGAGCACCGCCTCGTTGCCGTGCTTGACGATCCGCTCGGCGATGTCGCGCTTGGTCTGCTCGACGATCTCCTCGATGCGGGAGGGGTGCACGCGTCCGTCGGCGACGAGCTTCTGGAGGCTCTCGGCGGCGATCGCCTGCCGCACGCGGTCGAAGCAGGAGACGCTGATCACGCCCGGGGTGTCGTCGACGAGGATGTCGACGCCGGTGGCCTTCTCGATCGCGCGGATGTTGCGGCCCTCGCGTCCGATGATGCGTCCCTTCATGTCGTCGGAGGGGATCTTGATCGAGCGCACCGTGCTGTCGGCGACGTGCTCGGCGGCGAACCGCTGGATCGACATGAGGGTGATCTCGCGGGACCGCTCGTGGGCCTTCTGCTCGGCCTCCTCGACGATCTGCTGGGTCAGCGCCGCCGCCTCGTGCTCCGCCTCCACGCGGATCTCCGCCATGAAGGCCTCGACGGCCTCTTCGCGGCTGAGTCCCGCGACCTCGGAGAGGCGCTTGGTGAGCTCGCCGCGATCGCGGGCGAGATCGGCTTCGCGGGAGTCGAGTTCGCCGGAACGGGCCTTGATCGCCTCGTCGCGGGCGTCGAGCGCCTGCTCACGCTCGCCGAGCTGCTCGAGCTTGCGGTCGAGGGTGTCCTCGCGCTTGGCCGCGCGGGCCTGGCTTTGCTTGAGTTCCGCGAGGGTCGCGGCGACCTCCTTGTCGAAGGCATCGCGCCGCTCGGCGGCCTTGCGCTCGGCTTCGAGCTCCGCCGACCGGGCAAGGGCCTCGGCCTGAGTGCGACCCTCCTTGAGGATCCGGTCCGACTCGGTCCGGGCATCGGCGAGGGCCCGCTCGGTCTCGGCCTTCACCGCCGAGCGCTTGGGTGCCAGCACCACCGCCGCGATCACCGCGCCCAGGACGAGACCGCCGACGCCGAGCAGCACCGACAGCATGGAGCCGGACGAGGCGGGGGCGGCGGCGAGGAGGGGTTGAAGGAAGTCGAGGGTCACGGGAGCACCTCCGCAAGGGCCGGCCTGCGCCGACCAGGACCAGACCGGGCGACGCTTCGACAAGAAGCGTGCGCCAGCGGAGGCGGAGGCCGTCACCGATTCACAGGACGTGGTCGAGCGCCGAAGCGCCGGACTCCACGATCAGGTCGGAGACCCGAACGGGGATCGCTCGCTGCCGACCGAGGTCCGCACCCGGGACCGCGAGGCGCCACGCGCGCCGCGGTGTTCGCCAGCGACCGTGCGTCGATCGCACGGCGTTGGGACTGGTGCTTCGGGCCTGATCGGGTTCGTCACGCGGAAGAAGGCTCTCGAACGTGGCGGGAAGGGGCAGCAACGACGGAAGTCAACGTGAATCTATCGCCGGCGATGAGGAAACCTGAGCCTCGTGCCGGGGCCGCGGATGCGGCTCGAATCGGGGTGCGGCCTGCGGGAGTTCCGCGGGCGGTCCGTAGAAGAATCCGGTCCGGAGACCGGTGAAAGACTGTCGGTAGTATTCCGGGCTCGACGCGCGTGTCAAGGAACGACGAGGGCGAGGTTCGGTTTCGCAACCCTCGCTCGACTCGGAGATTGGATCGCTGCACGCGACGCCGGTGGGGCAGCCGTCCCTGCGAAGACACGGACTCGGCCACGGACGCGAAGCTCGGCATGCCTGCGATCCTCGACTGGTTTCTCCGGCTCGTGCCGCTCAACCCGATCGCGGTGCGGCTCGTCGAGGGCGGCGGGCGCCGGCTTCGGCATCTGACGCTGCGGTCGGGCTACCTCGCGGTGATGATCGTGCTGCTGCTGCTCGCCCTGATCGGGCCGAGCACCTCGCTTCGCGAACTCGCCCAACGCGGCGCTTCGGCGTTCACCATCGTGTCCTTCGGGCAGGTGGGGCTGATCTGCCTGTTGACGCCGATCTTCATGGCCGGGGCGATCGCGCAGGAGGCGAGCCCGCGGACGTGGGACATCCTGCTGACGACGCCGCTCCGGCCGCTGCAGATCGTGGTCGGGAATCTCTTCGGGCGGCTCTTCTTCGTGCTGGCGCTGCTCGTCTCGACGCTGCCGCTCTTCATCCTGACGCAGTCCTTCGGCGGCGTTCCGGGGGAGGCGATCGCCTCGAGCTACGCGATCGCCGCCTCGAGCGCCCTGGTGGTCGCCGCGGTGGCGGTGACGCTCGCGGTGACCCGCACCGCGGGTCGCCGGGCGGTGCTCGTCTTCTATGTCGCGGTGCTCACCGCGCTCGCGGTCACCTACGCGGGCGACCTGTGGCTTCGGCAGCCGGTCGCTCCCGGTTCGATGACGAGCCGCACCACGGTGCTGACGCCGCTCAATCCGTTCCTCGCCCTCGAGTCTCGGCTGCTGACCAATCGCTACGAGCCGTGGGATCCCGCGGCGGCGGAAGGCCTTCTCGCCCGGCTGTGGTTTGCGCATCCCGCGTCGGCGTTCGTCTGGCTCGGGATCGCGTCGAGCACGGTGCTCGTCGCCTTCTCGGCGATCCGGCTCCGGGTGATCGGGGAGCGGCCCGCGCGGGCGAAGCGGCGGGGCTCGTGGCTCTCGCGTCCGGTCGAGGCGCTGCGCGGCCGGTCACGGATCGGCGCGAACCCGATCGCCTGGCGGGAGCGCACGTTGCGTGGCCTGACGATGGGCGGGCTCGTCGGGCGGTTCGCCTTCGCGCTGGTCGGCGTCGCGGTCGCCTTGGCGATCGTGCTGCTGCATCGCCAGGGCGCGCTCGACGACTACGGGCTTCGCCTCGCCCTGCTGGCCGCGGTCGGTGCGGAGATCGTGGTGATCGTGCTCACCGCGCTCAATCTCGCGGCGACCGCGGTGAGCCGGGAGCGCGAGGACGGCAGCCTCGACATCATCCTGACCACGCCGATCCAACCGGGCCCCTATCTCGCGGGCAAGCTGCAGGGGCTGGTGCAGTTCCTGCTTCCCATGATGCTGGTGCCGGTCGCGAGCCTCGGGATCGCCTCGCTCTACGTGGCGACCGGCGGCTTCGGCGGGCTCGAGTCGACGCGGGTCGAGGAGGCCGTCGGGGTGTCGACGGTGTCGGTGCCGCTCATTCTTCCCGAGGCGTTCGTCGAACTCGCCGTCGTGCTCGCGGGCTTTGTGGGCTTCGCGGTCATGATCGGCCTGCAGTGGTCGATCAAGAGCCGAGGCAGCATCGGCGCCGTGGTCGGCGCGGTGGGTCTGCTGGTGGTGATCGCGGGTGCGGTCGGCCTCTGCGGCGCCGCGGGCGGCAGGAGCATTCCGGTGCTCGGCGCCGCGCTCGCGGCGCTGTCACCCATGAACCTCGCGATCGCGTCGATCTTTCCCGCGTCGTCGATTCCCGCGAGCCTCGGCGATCCGGTCGCGGCGCGTTGGGGGCTCGCGGTCGGATCGCTCCTCGCCGCGGCGCTCTGGGTCGGGCTCGTGGTCGCGATGCACAACCACCTGAAGCGCACCTTCATGGCCACGGTGCGGCAGCTCGCGGGCATGCACTGACGCGAGTGGATTCCGACCTGCGACGGTCGCTCAGCCCCAGCTGCCGAGGAGGATCGCGAGGTCCGAGCCGCCGACGGTGCCGTTGCCGTCGAGGTCGGCCGGGCCGGGAAGGCCCCATCCCGACAGCAGGATCGAGAGGTCCGCGCCGTTCACCACGCCGTCGCCGTTGAGGTCGCCGGGGATGCTCGGCGAGAGCAGGATCTCGCCGGCGTCCATGTCGACGGGGGCGCTGCGGCCGGTCTGCAGCCAGAGGTCGTAGAGGACCTCGCCGCGGTCGTTGGTGGTGTTGGCGTCGCGGAGGAACTCGATGTACTCGCGCGAACTGGTCTGGTAGTAGAGGACCACCACCGCGCGAGCGGCGCCCGCGGGGATCGTGAAGGTCGTGTCGTCCCAGTACTGGCCGTCCTCGTAGTGGTACGCGACCGGCTCGGCCTGAACGCTCTCGAAGCCCTCGTTGGTGAAGCCCCGCGGCGGGATGCGGTTGTCGGAGTAGACCTTGTTGTTGAGCGACAGGTGGAAGCTCTTGCCGACCGGCAGGCCCGTGAAGTTCGCCACCTGCTCGTCGAGGCCGTGCTTGGCCTCGTAGACCTTGGTGTCCTCGGTGGCGAGGGTCGCGGTCTTGAAGTCGTAGCCGCCGTGCTCCTTGACGAGCCCGCCCTTCGCATTCAGGAAGCGGACGTTGAGCCACATGCGGCGGCCTTCGGGATAGCCGGTGGGCAGCTTGTGGCCGGTCTGGTTGATCACGCGGACCTTGAGCAGGTCGCCTTCCTGCGAGAGCTCCATGTCGGAGGCGTTGCGCAGGCTCGCGATGGTGCGGCTCTTCGCCTCGTCGAGGCGCTCCTGCGTGATGCCGAAGAAGTCGGCCTCGTCGCCGAGCTGCAGGCGGATCGCCTCCATGACCCAGGTGTTGGCGCCGTTGAAGGCGTGCTGCGGCAGGTGCTGCCGCTCGAAGAAGGGCGGGTTCTCCCAGAACGCGCAGCCGCCGCCGACCTGGTCGGGCATGTGGCAGTCCTGACAGGACGACATGACGCCGGTCGGGTGGTTGCCGCCGTAGCGGTTGTCGGGGAACGAGACGCCCTCGCTCGCGAAGAGGCTCATCCGCCACTCGCTGTAGGTGCGCTGCTCGGGGAACATGTCCCGCGGATCCTGCGTCGGATGCGGCTCGTCGAGCGGCGCGAGGGCGTAGGAGACCTCGCCCTTCTTGTTCACCGTGCGCATCGTGAGCGGGTTGCTCACGTCGTGGCAGGTCGCGCAGAACTCGCCGGTCTTGTGGAAGGGCGAGCTGACGAGGCGGATCGGATCGCCGAGCGCATCGAGGCCGTGCAGGTTCTGCGGCACGTCGTCGGCAGGGGCGCGGCGCGTGTCGATCGGATCGACCACGTAGCGCGCGTTGCCGAAGCCCGTCGGGAGCAGGCCGTCCTTCGCAAGCGCCGAGAGGATCGGGGTGTCCGGATCCGGATCGTCGCCCGGATAGCCGACCGCGGGCAGCTCGCCCGGAACCGGGTTCACCACGCGGTGGCAGAAGTTGCAGTTGATGCCGTCGAAGTCGGAGAACTGGAAGTGGTCGGTGGTGCCGTCGAAGGACCTCCCCCCAAGCCAGGCGCCGGGCGCGTGGCAGCGGAGACAGGTCTCGCCGCCGAGGTTGACGTCCTGATTGGCGATCGCGAGCGCCGCGTGCCACACCGGGTCGCGGGCCGACTGCCCCTTCATGCTCACCACCCACGTGTCGTAGGGCGCATCCTCGATGTCGTAGTCGGAGTGGCAGTAGGTGCAGGAGAAGCTCTCGACGATCGGCTGGAACTGGTACGGATCGTCGTTGGGCTGCGTGCCGGTCTGGAGGAAGTCGTTCTCGGTGGCCGGGATCTTGACCTGCCCTTGCGGCGGCTTGCCGGATCCGGCGACGAGGATCGAGACCGCTCCCATCGCCGCGATCGAAGAGGCGGCAATGGTCAGGCGACGGGACGGAAGCGGTCGGCGATGGGTCATGGGAGGACTGGATTGCCTGCAGGCGGGCGACGAAGGTCGGAGCGTAGCCCCGCCGTGACGCGGGAGTTCCGAGGATCGATTCCAAGGGTTCGACGGGGCGATCGAAACGGTTCGTTCCGGGGGGCGGTTTCCGAAAGGTCGATCCACCGTTCAGCGGTGTTTCGGGCAAACACTCCGCCCGCCACGGTGGCGGAGGCTCCAAGAGTGACCTGATCCGCGGTTCGGACCACCGGTTCCAATGGACTTGCCGCGAGGTTCGACGATCGCGTCGCCGGCGTCCGGACGGATGGTCCGGGAGCGTCGTGCGGGTCCGATAGACTCCGGCGATGCCCCGGCGAGGCCGAACCCCGATCTTTCTGGCGATCCTCGTCGCCGCCTCGGGGCTTGCCGGATGCCGTTCGACGCCCGAACAGGATCGCTGTCTGGTGGTGCCGCCGGACCGCTACTCGGAAGCGTTCGACGCCGCGGTCGCGGCAGCCCGGGATGTCGGGCTTCCTCCGGCGGTGCGGGACCGCAGCGCGGGGCTCATCGAGACGCAGCCGAAGGTCGCGGGCAGCCTCTTCGAACCCTGGCTCTTCGGGGAGGAGTCGCTCGATCAGGCGGCGGAGAACACGATCCTCTTCCAGCGGCGCCGCGCTCGGATCGAGTTCACCATCCCGTCGCAGCCGCTTCCGGGGATCCGCGAGGCGACCGAGCCGTTGCCCGGTTCGACGCTGCCGGGCCGCGCGAGCGCCGATCCGCTCGACGTGACCGCGGCGGACGAACCGCTCGAGGTTCGGGTCAAGGTCTTCATCGAGCGAGCCTTCGTGCCGGGCCTCAAGCCAAGCTCCTACAGCCGCACCCTCAATACGAAGTACACCGACCCGCTTCGCCCCGAGCGCGAGACGTGGACGCCGGTCGGCCGCGACGCCGAGTGGGAGGCGCGGATCCTCGCGGATGTTGGAAGGCGGATGTCGCTCGTGCCGGTCATCGACCCGGAACCCGATCGTGGGTCGCCCGACCCCGACGGCGAGCAGGCCGACGTCATGCCGCTCGAGGAGCCGGTCGTGTCGCCGCGCGATCCGGAAGAGATCTCGCCGACCTCGTGACGGGTCGATGCGGATTCGGCCTCACGCCGACATGACCGGGATTCCCAGATCGAGTGCCGCGCGACGCAGCGGAGCGTCGAGCGTGCAGAGCGTGGCGCCGAGCCTCCAGGCCATGTTCAGGTAGACGCCGTCGTAGGCGGTGAGGCCGCAGTCGGCGGCTTGGGAGAGCATCGTCGGAAGCAGTTCGCCGGGACGGGCGGGCTCGAGATGCACACCGCACGCCTCGAACGCCGCGAGCACTTCGCTGCCGAGGCGAGCGGGAGCGAGTTGGGCGAACGCGCCCGCCTCGCGGGTCGACCCCGATCCCGTTCCTGACTGCAGCCGGCGTCGGATCGTGAGAAGGATGTTGCCGATCTCGAGGGCCAGCAGGTCGGGGGCGACCGCCGGCTCGCCGCGCCCGGCGACGCGGCTTCGATAGTGCTCGAGCAGCGGCGGTCCGGCAGGCTCGAGGAACCACATCGCGACCAAGGCCGAGGCGTCGATCACGATCACCGCAGGCCCTCGCGCGCGACTCGCTTCACGTTCTCGGGGGTCCACTCGAGGCCTGGATCGGTCTCCCGAAGCAAGGCGAGGGTGCCTCGCCAACGATCCTGCAACTCATGAATCCGGGCGTCCCGATCGCTCGCGGGACGCTCGGCCGCTCGGTAGTTCGAGAGCACCGCCACTCGTTGACCCCGGCGAACGATGACCACCGACTCGCCTCGCTCGACGGCATCGAGCAGCTCGGAGAGGTGGGCCTTCGCCTCGGTCAAGGTGACAGTACGTGCGACCATGAAAGGAGTCTAGAAGCCAAAGTGACCTGGTCAATCTGGTCAGTTCAACATCGGCTCCAATCGATCGTTCGCTCGCACACTCACCCCGCCTCGATGCGCGGATCGACCCATCGGTAGAGCACGTCGACCGCGAGGTTGAGCACGATCAGGAGCGTCGAGTAGACGAGCACCACTCCCATGATGAGGGTGAGGTCCTTCGCGAGCACCGCGTCGACGAAGTGCCGGCCGATTCCGGGGATCGAGAAGACCTTCTCGATGACGAACGAGCCGGTCAGCACCGCCGCGGCCGCCGGGCCGAGGTAGGAGAGGACCGGGAGGAAGGCGTTGCGCATCGCGTGATGCCAGGCCGCGCCGAGCCGCGATCGGCCCTTCGCTCGCGCGGTGCGGATGTGGTCGCTCGCCATCTGCTCGATGAGGCCGAAGCGGAGCAGCCGCGCGACGTAGGCGGCCATCGGCAGCGAGAGCGCCAGCGCCGGCAGCCACACGTGCGAGAAGCCGCCCCATCCCGCGACCGGCGCGACCCTCCACGAGACCCCGAGCCAAAGCAGCAGTCCCGAGCCGACCACGAAGCTCGGCACGCTGATGCCGACGAGCGCCACGATCTGCGAGAGGTCGTCGAGCCGCGAATCGGGGCGCAGCCCGCCGCAGAGCCCGGCCGCGACGCCGATCGAGAGACCGATCAGGATCGCCGCGGTGCCCAAGGCGAGCGAGACCGGAAGCCCCGCGGCGAGGATCTCGTTCACGGTGTGGTCGGGCTGCCGCAGGCTCGGGCCGAGATCGAAGACCCGCTCGCTTCGCCCGCGGAGCCAGTCGATTCCGCTCGCGCCCGCGAGATAGTCCGCCGCGAACGCGATCGGATCGTCGAGCCGGTACTGCTCGCGCATGGCCTTCTCGATCTCCGGCGGCGGCCGTCGCCCCTCGCCCTGTTCGAGCGGATTGCCCGGCACGAGCCATGCAAGGGCGAAGGTGACCGCGAAGATCGCGAGCAGCAGCAGCGGAAGTTGGGCGAGGCGCCGGGCGACGAAGCCGATCACGACGAAGGCTCCCGCGTCGCGGGCCCGCTGCTTCGCGCGGTGCGCAGCCGCTCGAGGCGATGGTCGAGCATCGCGTGGCGGGAGAGCCCGGTGAAGTTCGCCGGGTCGTACATGGTGATCGTGACGTATCGGCAGATCGGCAGGATCGGCAGGTCCTCCTCGCAGACGATCCGCTCGGCCTCGGCGAGGATCTCGAACCGTCGCGCCGGGTCGCGCTCGGCCGCGGCGCGATCGAGCAGCGCGTCCACCCGGTCGCTCGAATAGCCGCGCACGTTGTTGCCGTCGCCGGTGCGGCAGAGGTCGAGGAAGGTCGTCGGATCGAGGAAGTCGCCGAACCATCCGCCGCGTCCGATCATGAAGCGGCCGCGGCGAAGATCCTCCTTGTAGAAGCGCTGCTCCTGCCCGCGGCACTCGATCTCGACGCCGAGCGACTCCTGCCACATGGATCGAAGCGCCAGGGAGAGGTCGCGGTAGCGGCTCGAACCCGTGGAGTAGAGAAGATCGACGACGGGAAACGGTTCGCCCGCGGCGTTCTCGAGGCGTCCGTCGCCATCGCGGTCCTCCCATCCCGCCGCGGCGAGTTCGCGCCGCGCGGCGTCGGGATCGAACCCCAGTCCCTTCGGGCCGTCGTAGCCGGGGATCACCCCCGGCGGGATGAAGGTGTCCGCGATCGGTTCGGAGAGCCGCGTGACGCGATCGACGAGCGCCCGCTTGTCGCAGGCAAGCGCGAACGCGCGGCGGACCCGCGGATCCGCGAAGGGATTCTCGCGTCCGTCTGGAAGCCGCTCGTTGCAGTTGAAGTGGAAGAAGTCCGTGCCGAACGTCGACAGGGCGTGGATGTCGCGGCGCTCGCCGTCCGCGGGTTCGGGCAGGCCCGCGAGCGAAGCGTCGGAGTGCATGCCGGCCGCGACCTGCGAGGCGAACGCGTCGGCGTGCCGTTCATCGAAGGCGCGCCGCTCCTCGAGCAGTTCGGCGCGGTAGCCCGCCGAGACGTCGGTGAGCCAGTCGAACTCGCCCGAGACGAAGGCGAGGACCGCGGTCGAGGGATCCTCGACGACGACCGCCTCGATCGACTCGCTTGCGATGCGGCTTGGATCGCGGAAGTGGGGGTTGCGCTCGAGGCGGATGTCCCGCTTGTAGCGGCGCCGTGCAAGCTGGTAGGGGCCGTTCGAGACGAGCGTCCCGGGCTTCATCCACGCCGGATCCTCCTCGCGACGCCCGGTCGTCGGATCGAGCCGCGAGAAGCGGTCGATGGTCGGGCGATGCACCGGGCTGCACACCGGGAACGCGAGCAGGTTGAGGAGGTAGGGCACCGGTTGCGAGAGCCGCAGCAGCAGCGTGCGATCGTCGGGGCAGGCGAGGCCGACGGTCTCGTCGAAGCGCGCGATCGCCTCGCGCCACGCGTCCTCCGCCGAGGCGTTCTCCGCGTCGAAGCCCGCGAGCTGCTCGGCGCGCCAGGCGAAGAACTCGGGCGCTCCGTCGATCGCCATCAACAGCCCCGAGTAGTCCGCCGCGGTGTCGGGAAGGAGCGCCCGCAGGAAGCCGCGGCGGAAGTCCTCCGCGACCACCGGAGATCCATCGCTCCATCGCGCCTCGGGATCGAGCTCGAAGCGCCACTCGAGCCCGTCGGGCGAGGCGGACCATCGCGTCGCCACGCCCGGCACGGGCTCGCCGGTGTCGGGATCGGTCCGCACCAGGCCTTCGAAGAGCCCCCGCGCGAGGCGAAGGTCCTGCTGATAGGTCATCCGTTGCGGATCGAGCGTGAAGCAGTCGGCCGATTGCGCGAAGACGACCTCCGCACGCGGGCGACGATCCTCCGCGGCGATCACCGTCGCGAGCAGCGCGCCCAGAAGCACCACGAGTCCGATCGCGATCCTCACGCGGCGAGTGTACGACGCGCGCCGCGGGCGATCGGCTCGAAGGAAGTGGCGATCAGCCGCGGGTCAGGTCGGCGAGGACCTTCGCCTGCTCGGCGGTCTTCTCGAAGATCGGCTTGAGGTTGGCCGGCGCCGTCGCGAGGCCCGCCTTCGCGGCGGACTCGACCGAGGCGAACACCGGGCCGAACTGGCGGCTGAACGCCGACCGCTGGGAGGAACTCATGCGGACGAGCTGGTTCCGCAGCTCGAGCAGCGAGCGGTAGATCGCCTCGATGAGCTCGGGGTTGCCGTCGGGGCCCTTCATCCGCGAGACCGTCGCCTCGAGCACCGTCAGCTGACTGCGGCGGGCGAGGTCGATCGAGGCCTGCGGCGTGTTGGGAAGGTTGGCGATCGCGTCGAGCGCCTCCATGAGCTGAAGCAGCACCATCCAGTCCGCCTCGGTGCCGGCGATGGACGCGATCCGGCGGGTGGTGCCGTCGAGCTGGACGGGATTGAGCTGGCCGTCTCGGATCGCCGCGGCGAGCAGTCCGGACGCGACGAGCCGCTTGGCCCGATCGGACTCCTCGGTCGGATCGACCCGGACGACGATCAGTTCGACCGCCTCAGGGCTCTTGAGGAACCGAGCGACCTGCAGGGCGTTGATCGCCCGGAAGGTGTCGTCGCCGCTCACCAGGGGACCAAGTGCTGGAACGACGGCCTCGGAGTACGCACGAATGAAGATGGGCGTCGCCGAAGGGGAACGGGCGGGCGAGATCAGTTCGCCGCGGGCCTTGTTCACCTCGAGCGGCTCGCCCTCGGCGATCTGGGTGGTCCAGTTCGCGACGAAGTCGGCGACCGTCTGGGAGTCTCTTGCCGACAGCGAAGACGAAGTGGCGACGATCGAGTTCGGCAGCGAGGCGGCCTGCTGGGCAGCGGCGGTGGAGGCGGAGATGGCGACCGCCATCGGAAGCAGGGACGCGCGAAGCAGGTCGAACACGGTGGACTTCCTGAAGGATCGACGAACGGGCATCGGACCTCGACCGGAGACCCGTCTTCGGGGCTGGCGGACCGAGCGGTCGGTCGGGGCGGCCCCGCCGGCGGCAGTCGACCCGTCTGCGGGAGCGGGCGGACCAACGAGACCGGCGACGTCGCTCAGGAACCGACCGAAGTCCGCCGCCGGACGAAGGGGCGGACGGTATCTGAAGGACTCCGGAGGTGTCAATGGTCGGAGACACCTCCGCTTCCTCGCCCACTCGGAGCAGAATCGCGAGCGGGCATGCCGACCTCGCCGAGAAGGGTGCTCATGCACGTGTCCCCCTGGTCTGCTCCCCGTGTCCGCCATCGCCTCGGCCTCGCCGCGATCGTCGCGACGGTCGCCTTCGCTGCCGGCGAAGCCACCTCGATCGCCCTGGCGTCAGTGCCGCAGGACGCCCCGCCCGTCGCCGGGCCGAGCGAGCGGCTCGAAGAGGCGGGCCGGATCCGCTTGGCGAGGCTTCTCACCCGGACCTCGCTCGAGCTGCTTCGGCTGCCGGAGCCGACCGCGCGCGACTACGAGGTGGCCCTGACCCTGTCGGAGTGGTCGACGGAGCTCGCGCCCGACTGGCTCGAGGGGTGGAGGACCTTCCTCCAGATCGCCAGCGTGGCGGAGGCGGTCGACGATCGCGGGCCGGAGCGGCTTCGGGCGGCGCTCTCGGCGATCGTGAGGCTCGATCCGCGCGACGAGGTCGCGCGACTGCGGCTGCTGAGCCTTGCGGTCGATCGATACGGCACCGTCGAGGAGCGGGTCGCCGCGTACGAGCGGCTGCTCGCGCCGGAGAACCGCTCCAAGCTTGGAGGTCCGGTCGCGTCGCGGCTTGCCCTTGAACTGGCCCTGCTTCTCTATCGAAACGGCGATGTGGACGGCTTCGCGTCGAGGCTCGCGGAGTCGGTGGCGCTCGACCCGGCCCACCCTGCGGCGACCGAGATGGCGGCGGGCTTCCTCCGCCATCGCGTGAACGATCCGGTCGGCGAGGCGGAACTGGCCCTCACGGCGGCGGTCGCGAATCCGGCGAACCTCGATCCGCTGCAGACGCTCGCGACGATCTGCCTCTCCAACGGCGCCTTCTCCGCGGCGCAGCGCCTCTACGGCCTCGTGCTTCCGCTCATGCCCGTCCAGCGACGCGCGATCGCGGAAGCCTCCGCCGGGCTCGCGCTCTCGGAGTGGGCGCTCGGCGCGGCGCCGGCGGCGATCGCGATCATCGACAAGCGCCAGCGCGATCTCGACCAGCTCGCCCGCGAGGAGGCTCGCCTTCAGGATCCCGACTTCGACTGGGAGGAGGCCGATCGCATCCGCGTCCCGCCCGATCGGCAGCTCTCGACCCTCAAGGCGGCGATCCTCCGCAGCACCGGATCCCCCGAGGCGGATGCCGCGGTCGGCGAGGCGCTGCTGGCGATGCGACTTCAGGCCGACCAGATGGCCCGCGGCGGCGACGCCCAGCAGGTGGCGCGCGGCATCGCCGAACTCGCGCTCGAGAGCATCGGCATGCTGCTGTGGCTCGGCGCCGACGTCGACGGCGCCGTGGGCATGTACGAGCAGCTGCTCGAGTCGGTGCGGATCGGCGACTCGGCGAAGGCCCGGATCGAAGGCTGGATCGCCCTTCGCCGCGGCGATGCGGCGAAGGCGGTCGAACTGCTCGAGCCGCTCGCCGCGATCGACGCGATCTCGAGCCTCGGGCTCGCGCAGGCGTACCTCGATCTCGATCGACGCAGCGACGCGGCGCGGCAATACCTCGAGATCTGGAGACAGGTGCCCGGTTCGGCGATGGGGGTCTGGAGCCGCGATCGCCTCGCGGGACTGCTCGGCCGGCCGGTGCCGCCGTCGGAGACCGCCGAGTCGCTCGAGGCGCTCGTGCGAGGACTTCCACGCACCTACGACCGTCTGCTCTCGGAACGCGAGCGGGCGGTCGGCGTGATGGTTCGGCCCCGCAAGACGCCGGTCGGCCCGCTCGAGCCGGTCGAGGTCGATGTCGAGATCACGAACCTGACGGATCTGCCCCTCTCGATCTCGAGCGCGGGGCCGATCGAGCCGAACGTCGCGCTCGTCGCGAACGCGACCGTCTCGCAGCTCGAGCGTGCCGTGGCCTCGCCCCCGCTCGTGGTGCCGATCTCCGGCGTGCTGCGCCTCGGGCCTCGCGAGCGAGTCGTGGTGCCGGTCGACCTGAGCCTCACCGCGTTCGGCGAGGTTCTCGAACGCACGGCGCTCTCGGGCTCGACGGTGGCATGCCGCGCCCTCACGAACTTCCGGCCCGTCTCCGGCGGCGCACTGCAGCCGGCGGTGCTCGGGGCGAAGGCCGAGAGTCCGCAGATCCGCGTCGAAGGCGTGCGGGTGAGCGCCGGCTGGGTCGAGGATGCGCTCGCGTCGATCGCGACTCCCGACGGCGACGAGGATCTGGTCTTCATGAACCTTCTGGCTGCAGTCGGCGCCGCGACCGACAACGCGACCGAGGCGCCGCCCGAGGAGTTCGAAGCGCTGCTGCGGATCTGGCCCGTCATGCAGGACTCCTGGGAGAAGCTCGATCCGGCGAGCCGCGGATGGCTGCTGGCGACCTTCCCCGCGATCCCCTCCAAGGGGGTCGCCGAACTCGTCGATCGCGCCCGTTCGAGCCGCGATCCGCTCACGGTGGTTGGATACCTGCTCGGCCGGGTCCGTGCGCCCGACGATCCGATCCTGCTCGAGGCGATCGCCTCGGACGATCCTCGTCTGGAGATCGTGGGTGAACTGGTGCGCTCGCGCATCGTCGAGGCGGCGAGTCGACAGAATCCGCCACCGCGGCGCCCGGCTCCGTGAATCCCGCCGAACCTGGCGGCGCGCCCCGGGCGATCCGCCTCGCGGCGTGGATCGCGGGCGTGCTGCTCGTCGTGGCGGCCGTGGCCGCGGTGTGGCGGCATCGGGAGACGCTCTCGGCATCGTTCGCCTCGCTTCGCGATCCGCCGCCGTGGGCGGTCGCGGCGCTGCCGCTCGCAACCCTCGCGTCGCTCGCGATCGGGGCGGTGATCCTGAAGAGGCTGTTCCACCGGCGGCCGGATCTTCGCGTTGCGGATCTGCTCGCCCTCAACGCCGCCGCGACGCTCTTCAACCTGCTGCCGATGAAGGCGGGGCTCGCCGGCCGCATCGCGTGGCAGAAGCGCTATCAGGACGTCTCCGTGCGGAGTTCCCTCGGCGTGACCGCCGCGGCGGTTCTCCTCTCCGCAGGTGCCGTCGCGATCGCGACGGGTTCGCTTCTCGTCGCCTCGGCATGGGCGGTTCCGGCGCCGGCGATCCTCTTCGTCGTGGCGGCGGTGCTGCTGGTGCTCGCGCCGGCCGCGAAGGTCGGCTTCGCGTGCGAACTGCTCTGGTGGCGGATCGTCGACCTTGGCGCGTGGACGATGCGCATCGCGGCGGCGTTCGCGATCCTCGGCGCCGATCTGTCCGCGGACTCGGCGCTCGCCTTGGCGTGCGTCACCATGGCGAGCGGACTGATCCCGATCCTCGGCTCGACCCTTGGCGTGCGCGAGTGGGTGATCGCCCTCGTCGCCCCGAGCCTGGCCGGAGTCTCATGGGAGCAGGCCCTCGCGGCGGAACTCGTCGCGCGAGGCTTCGAGATCGCCGTGGTCGCGGTCTCGGGCGGCGCGGGCTCCGCGTGGCTTGTCCGGCGCAGCGTCCGGCGTTGAGGCGGCGGGCCGATCCATCGGCGGGAGCGATGCCGGGTATCCTCCGCCGCTCATGGCCTCGGTCTGCTTCTACTTCCAGGTGCACCAGCCCTTTCGGCTCCGGCGCTACTCGGTCTTCGACCGCGATCCCTTCTACTTCGACAACGAGGCCAACGAGCGGATCTGCCTGAAGGTCGCCGACAAGTGCTATCGCCCGGCGACGAGGAAGATCCTCGACCTCATTCGCCGCCACGACGGGCGCTTCCGGGTCTCCTACGCGATCACCTCGACGGCGCTCGAGCAGTTCGAGCTGTGGGCTCCGGACATCGTGGACATGTTCAAGGAGCTCGCGGCGACCGGGGCGGTCGAGTTCGTCGCCGAGACGAGCCACCACTCGCTGAGCTTCCTCTTCTCCCGCGGCGAGTTCGACGAGCAGGTCGCCAACCACGAGCGGCGGCTCGGCGAACTCTTCGGGGCGACGCCGAGCACCTTCCGCAACACCGAGCTCATCTACTCCGACGAACTCGCGGCCCACATCGCGTCGCTCGGGCGGCACCGGGCGATCCTCTGCGAGGGCGTCGATTCGATCCTCGCCTACCGCTCGCCGAACTACCTGTACACCCCGCCGGTGGCGGGCGGGGAGAACCTGAGGCTCCTCCTCAAGAACTACCGGCTCAGCGACGACATCGCCTTCCGCTTCTCCGACCGCAACTGGAAGGAGTGGCCGCTCGACTCGCAGCGCTTCGCGAAGTGGGTCAACCAGATCAACGGCGACGGCTTCGTCTGCAACCTGTTCATGGACTACGAGACCTTCGGCGAGCACCAGTGGGCCGACACCGGGATCTTCGAGTTCCTCGATGCGCTGCCCGGCGCGGTCTACGACGTGAACCCCGGCAACAACGACTTCCAGCTGCCCCGCGAGGTGGTCGACCGCTACGAGCCGGTCGGGATGTACGGCGTGCCGCGCTGGATCTCCTGGGCCGACACCGAGCGCGACCTCACCGCGTGGCTCGGCAACGCGATGCAGGAGCACGCCGCGAAGGAGCTCTACGCCCTCGAGCCCGCGGTGAAGGCGAAGCACGCCGCCGGCGACGAATGGATCCTCGAGGACTGGCGGAAGCTCACCACGAGCGACCATCTCTACTACATGTGCACGAAGTACTGGGCCGACGGCGACGTCCACAAGTACTTCAGCCCCTACGACAGCCCCTACGACGCGTACATCAACTTCATGAACGTGATCGACAACGTCCGCGTGCGGGCGGGGGCGTGACGGCGGCGGAGCCCGGCTCGCGGCGCCTCGCTCAGACCTTGTAGTACTCGCGATACCACTTGACGAACCGCTCGACGCCGACCTCCACCGGCGTGTTCGGGCGGTAGCCGCAGTCGATCTCGAGCGCCTCGCAGTCGGCGGCGGTGTCGGGCACGTCCCCGGGCTGCAGCGGCAGGAGTTCCATCTGCGCCTTCCGACCGAGGCACTGCTCGATCACCTCGATGTAGCGCAGCAGCTCGACGGGATTGCCGTTGCCGATGTTGTAGACCCGCCACGGTCCGCGGCTCGTCGCGGGGTCGGGCTTCGCGCCGCTCCAATCGCGGTTCGGTGCCGCGACGTGGTCGAGCGTGCGGAGGATGCCCTCGGCGATGTCGTCGATGTAGGTGAAGTCGCGGCGATGGTGGCCGTGGTTGAAGACCTGGATCGGCTTGCCTTCGAGGATCGACTTCGTGAAGAGGAAGAGCGCCATGTCCGGCCGGCCCCACGGTCCGTAGACGGTGAAGAAGCGCAGGCCCGTCGTCGGCAGCGCGAAGAGGTTCGAGTAGGCGTGGGCGAAGAGCTCGTTGGCCTTCTTGCTCGCGGCGTAGAGCGAGAGCGGATGGTCGACGTTGTGGTGGACGGAGAACGGCAGCGTCTCGTTCGCGCCGTAGACCGAGCTGCTCGAGGCGTAGACCAGATGGCGGCAGCCGTGGTGGCGGCAGCCCTCGAGGATGTTCTGGAAGCCGACGATGTTGCTCTCGACGTAGGCGTAGGGGTTGGTCAGCGAGTACCGCACGCCCGCCTGCGCCGCGAGATGGACCACCCGCCCGAAGCGGTGCTTGGCGAAGATCGCCTCCATGCCGGCCCGATCCGCGACGTCGAGCTTCGTGAAGGAGAAGCCCTTCTTCGCCTCGAGCCGCGCGAGCCGCGCGAGCTTGAGGTTCGGGTCGTAGTAGTCGTTGACGTTGTCGAGCCCGACGACCTCCTCGCCCCGATCGAGCAGGCGATGCGCGACGTGGGAGCCGATGAAGCCGGCGGCGCCGGTGACGAGGACGGGATCGGGCATGGGAGGGCTCCGACGAGATCGGGGACCGATGGATATCGGTCGATCGCCGCGGGCGAATGAGAGCCGCTCGGCATCGAGCTCGACGTCACCCGCCCCAGCGTCGACGCCACTGGAGGAAGACGAGCACCGCCCACAGGCGGTCGATCGCCCTGGGCTCCTCGCGCCTCGCGGCGGCCCGCAGGCGCTCGATCGCCGCCGGATCGAGCAGGCCGTCCGCCGCCACGCGAGTTGGATCGAGCAGGTCGTTCGCCCACTCGCGAAGCGGGCCCGCGAGCCAGGATGCCAGAGGCGCGGCGAACCCCATCTTCGGCTGCACCGGCGGACGGAGCCCGAGGCGATCCTCCAGCAGCCGCCGAAGCAGCGGCTTGGTCGTCGCGCCGCGGACCTTGAAGCTGGACGGCATCGAGAGCATTCGCTCGACGAGACGGTGGTCGAGGAGTGGTTCGCGAAGCTCGAGCCCCGAGGCCATGCTCGCGCGATCGGCTTTCACGAGCAGGTCGTTCACGAGGTAGCCGAGCAGATCCGCCCGCATCAGGAGTTCGGAGAGCGACTCGGGCGTCTCGGCCTCGGCGCCGAGCGGCCGCGGCATGAACCGCGGATCGTCGAGCAGCGTGGTCGCCGGAGGAGGCTCGATCGCCAGCGGCGAAGCGCTCGGGCCCAGCGTCAGCAGACGGCGGTAGAGGCTCCACGCATCCGGGGCATCGAGCAGCGAGCCGAGGAGCTTCGCGCGCGATGCCGGCCTCGCCGTCGACAGGGAGGCCGGAAGCGCGGCGAGCAGCGGCGCGAGACTCCGTTCGACGGCCGTCGCCGGAAGCCGGCGCAGCGTGGCACCCGCCACCCGCCGAAGCGGAAGCGGCAGCGACTCGATCGCGCTCCAGATCGCCGGCACTGCTCGATGACGTTCGTAGCCGCCGAAGACCTCGTCGCCGCCGTCGCCGGTCAGGGCGACGGCGATGTCGCGTCGCGCCTCGCGGCAGAGGAACCGCATCGGCAGCTGCGAGCTGTCGGCGAAGGGTTCGTCGAACGCGTCGGCGAGCTCGTCGACGATCTCCCGCGCCTCGCGGCCGCCCATGCGAAGCACGACGTGCCGAAGCCCGAGGGAACGAGCCGTCTCCGCGGCGCGGGCGGACTCGTCGTAGGCCGGATCGTCGAAGGCGACCGAGAAGCAGGGGAGTTCGGTGGCTTCGTGCGCCGCGGCGGCGGCCACGGCGGCGGAGTCGACGCCTCCCGACAGGAAGACTCCCTTCGGCACGTCGGCGACGAGCCGAAGGCGCACCGCGTCGCGGAGGATCGGTTCGAGTTCGTCGAGCGCGTCGGCCTCGGTGCCGGCGAATCGATGTTCGGCGCCGCGTCGCGCCGCGTCGGCGAGGGACCACCAGATCGAGGCCCGCGCCTCCAACGAGCCGTCGCTTCGCCGCGCCACCCGCATGAGGCAGCCCGGCGGAAGCGTGCGGATCGTGGGATGGATCGTCGAGGGCGCCGGCACGTAGCCGTGCCGCAGGAAGAGGTCCGCCGCGGCGGGGTCGACCTCGAGCCGCAGCGAGGGAAACGCGCGGAAGGCCTTGAGTTCGCTCGCGAAGACGAGCGAGCGATTCGCGAGTGGCCATGGTGCGAGCGGATCGTGGGGAGGCGTGGCGCCGTCACGCGAGGCGAGGCCGACGTAGAGCGGCTTCACGCCGAAGCGATCCCGGACGAGCAGCAGTTCGCGCGCCCGACGGTCCCAGACCGCGATCGCGAACATGCCGACGAATCGCGGGAGCGACGCCTCGACCCCGAAGCGTTCGAACGCCTCGAGCATGACCTCGGTGTCGGAGCGGCCTCGGAAGCAGGCTCCGGCGAGTTCGAACTCGCGTCGAAGCTCGAGGAAGTTGTGGATCTCGCCGTTGAGGACCGCGACGAATCGGCCCGACGCGGAGGTCATGGGCTGATCGCCGAGCGGCGAGAGGTCCTGGATCGCAAGGCGTCGGAATCCGAAGGCGACGCGCTCCTCGATCGCCTCCCACGAGCCTTGCCCGTCGGGGCCGCGCGATGCGAGCGCCGCGGCCATCGCCTCGGCCGTCTCGCGCGGCGACGCGGCGAGGGCGGCGGCATCGAGGCATCCGGCGATTCCGCACATGGTTCAGTCGCCGCGGGCGAGGCGGGCCCGCTGATCGGCCAGGGCGTCCGCGAGGATCGCGTCGAGGTCCCGCTGCGGAGCCCAGCCGATCGCCTCGTGGATGCGGGAAAGGTCGGGCGTGCGGCGTCGCATGTCCTCGAATCCCTCGCCGTACACCGATTCGTACGGGACGAGTTCGACGGGCGAGCGCGACCCCGCCGCGGCGACGACGCGCTGCGCGAGATCGAGCATCGAGATCTCGTGGGTGGATCCGATGTTGAAGACTCCGCCGAGCACCGACGGACGCCGCTCGATCGCCGCGTCGATCAGGCCGAGCATCGCCCGCACCGAGTCCTCGACGTGCGTGAAGCAGCGGGTCTGCAGACCGTCGCCATGCACCGCGATCGGCTCGCCGAGCGCCGCGGCGCGGGCGAACTTCGGAAGCACCATGCCGTAGCGGCCGGTCTGCCGCGGGCCGACGGTGTTGAAGAACCGGCCGATCACGACCGGCAGGCGGCGCTCGTCGAAGTAGGCCAACGCGAGGAACTCGTCGAGGGCCTTCGAGCAGGCGTACGCCCAGCGGCGTCGCGACGTCGGCCCGAGGCGCCAGTCGCCGTCCTCGACGAGGCGATCGATCTCGTCGTGGTCCATCAGCTTGCCGTAGACCTCGGAGGTCGAGGCCAAGAAGGTCGGGCGCCGGTGATGCGACGCGGCGTCGAGCACGACCTCGGTGCCGCGGACGTTGGTCACGATGGTGCGGACCGGCTTCTCCATGACGAGCCGCACGCCGACCGCGGCGGCGAGATGGATCACCGCGTCGCAGCGGGCGACCAGCGGCTCCACCACCGAAGGATGGCAGACGTCGTCGACGACGATCTCGAGGCGATCGTGCCGCTCGAGGTGCGCGAGGTTCGCAAGCCTTCCGGTCGAGAGGTCGTCGAGGACGATCGCCTCGTCGCCGCGGGCGAGGAGCGCATCGATCGCATGGCTGCCGATGAAGCCGGCGCCGCCGGTGACGAGGAACTTCACGCGAGGGATTCCGGCGGCATGGGGGAGAGGTCTTCGGGCGGGATGGTTCGCACGGCTGGGACATCGATCCTACGGGGATGCGAGCGGGGCCTGTTCGTCGCCGAGTCCGATGAAGGCGAGGAATCGCCGGCAGACTTCGCGACTCTCGAAGTGCGAGACCGCTCGTCGGCGGCCAGCCTCGCCCATCGCCGCGACGCGCCGCGGATCCGTGGCGAGTTCCGCCATCGCAGCCGAGAGCGACTCGGGATCTCGTGCCGGCACGAGCAGGCCGGTCTCCCCGGGTATGACCACGTCGCGACATCCGGGCACGTCGGTGGCGATCGTCGCGCGGCCCATCGCCATCGACTCGAGCAGGAAGAGCGGGAGGCCCTCGCGATGGGACGGCAGCACGCAGACGCTCGACGCGGCGATCGCGGGGCGGACGTCGTCGAGCCGGCCGAGGAACTCGACATGCCCTTCGGCGAGCAGGCGATCGAGATCCCGTGACGGAATCGCGGCGACGCCCGGATCGACCCAGCCCGCGAGCCGACAGGCGACCTCCGGGTGATGCGCATGGAGCCGTCGCGCCGCCGCGAAGTACTCGCGAACGCCCTTGGTCTCGAGCAGTCGCGAGGCCATGAGCAGCGCGGGCCGATCCGGCAGGTGCGTCGGCATGAAGCGATCGCAGTCGACGCCGGTGCCCGGAATGACCGCGGTGCGAAGCGACTCCGGGAGCACGCCCGCGGCGCGAAGCGTCTCGCGGTCGTCGGGGTTCTGGAAGGCGAGCCCGTCGAGGAGCGGCAGCGCGCGTCGGGCAAGCCGCAAGGTCGCGAAGCGGGCGAGTCGCGCGGTCAGGCCCGACGGCGAGGTGAAGGCGAAGCCGAGCCCCGTGACCATCGCGAACCGCCGCGGCACCGCCGCCTCGGCGGCCGCGAGCGTGCCGTGCAGGACTCCCTTGGGGTTGAAGCCGATCGAGAGGTCGGGGTGCAGTTCGCGGAGCGTCGCGCGCATCGCCCGGATCGCCGCGAGATCCGCCCGAGGCGAGAGGCCTCCGCGGGCGAGCGGGATCGCCCGCCATCCGACGCCGAGGTCCTGCAGGCCGCGGCGAATCGCCTCGCCCGGATCGGGTGAGAGCACGAAGACCTCGTGGCCCCGTTCGCGGAGCAGGCGCAGCAGCGGACCGCGGAAGCGAAGGACTCCCGCCGCGAAGGGCATGACGAGGGTCAGTCGCACGGCTTCTCGATCCAGGCGACGAGATGGGTGCGAAGCGGCGGCAACGCGGCGAGGGCGCGGTAGGCGAGCAGGCCCACGGAGCCCGGAAGTCGCAGGCAGGCTCGAGCGATCGGCGGCGCGAGCGTGATCCGGCGGATGCGGGGCGACCCCTTCGGAAAGAGTGCACGGACCTCCGCCGCCTTCACGCCCCGCACGTCGGGATTCCGCGGGTTGTCGAAGGCGAAGTCGTACCAGAGCACCGCGCCGCCCGGCCGCACGAGGCGCCACATCGCCGAGGCCACGCGATGCCGCAGCGCCGCGTCGAGGATGGACGTGAACACGGTGCTCGCGAAGACGACGTCGAAGGAGCCCGCTTCAAGTCCAAGCGCGGACGCGTCGCCCTCGACGATCCGCACCTCCGGCGGCAGCGAAGCCTTCGCGGCCTCGACCCGCGCGGGAAGCAGTTCGTTGCCGACGAGCCGGTCGGGCGAGAGGCCCTCGGTCAGGAAGCGCCGCAGGTTGCCGCCGCCTCCGCAGCCGATCTCGAGGAGTCGCACGTCGCGTCGAGGGAGCCCCAGCGAGTCGATCCGCGACAGGAACAGGGGAAACCGCTCCGACTCCGCGACCGGCCCGAACCGATCTGCGCGGACGCTTCGCCGCGCGTATCGATCCGCGATCGCCTCGAGCTCGGATCGCGAGCCTTGGTCGGTGGACTCGCGCGGACTCGCGGGCTCCTGCATCCGGATGTTCCTGCGGGCCGGGCGGGACTCAGCGGGCGGCGATCGTCGCGGGCCCCGGAATCTCCACGATCGGCGGCGCCTTGAGGATGCGGCGAAGCGACGCGACGACGTGCCGCTGCTCGTCCTCGCGCATCGAGGGGTAGAGCGGCAGCGAGAAGGTTCCCTGCCAGCGGTGCTCGGCGCCGGGGAACGCCTCGGGCGTCGCGCCCGTCTCCTGCTGCCAGTACGTCATTCGGTGCAGCGGGCGATAGTGGACGCTCGTGCCCACCCCCTCCGCCGCGAGCCGCTCGATGATGGCGTCGCGGTCGAAGCCCGAGCCGGGAGAGAGCACGATCGGGAAGAGATGCCACGCGTGATGCCGAGGATCGGGCGACGACACCGGAAGTTCGATCCCGTCGATGCCGGAGAGCTCCTCGAAGTACCGCTCCACGAGCCGCACCCGCGATTCGTGGAACTCGAACGCCCGCTCGAACTGCGCGAGCCCGACCGCGGCATTGAGATCGGGCATGTTGTACTTGTAGCCCGCCGCCACGACGTCGTACTGCCAGCCGGCGTTCGTCGAGGTGAAGCGCTTCCAGACGTCGCGATCGATCCCGTGAAGCCGCATGCGGCGGACCCGTTCGGCGATTGCGTCGTCGCGGGTCACCAGCAGGCCGCCCTCGCCGGTGGTCATGGTCTTGTTGGCGTAGAAGCTGAAGCAGCAGGCGGCGCTTCTCCCAGCGCCGACATACGCTCCGGCCGCTCCGTCTTGCGTCGGATAGCGGGTGGGAAAGGCGTGCGCCGCGTCCTCGACGATGGCCACGCCGCGTGGCTCGGCGATCGCGCGAAGCGCCTCGAGGTCGCAGGCGAGCCCGCCGAAGTGGACGGGCATGACGACCCGCACCTCGGGGTGCCGATCGAGGGCTGCGGCGAGGATCTCCGGCGTGAGCAGTCCCGAGCGGGGATCGACGTCGCACAGGACGATCTGCCCGCCGAGGTAGCGAACGACCTCCGCCGTGGCGGTGAAGGTGAGGGTGGGAACAAGCACCGGGGTGCCGGGTCCGACGCCGAGCGCCTCGACCGCGAGATGCAGCGCCGCGGTGCAGGAGTTGACCGCGATCGCGTGCGGCACGCCGAGCGTCTCGGCGAACCGTTGCTCGAGTTGCGCCGCGAAGCGCGAGGTCGTGAGCCATCCGCTCTCGAGCACCTGCTGCAGGTAGTGCAGTTCGCGGCCGGAGCAGTCGACTCGGAAGAAGGGGACGTTCATCGGAACTCGCCGGAATCGACGAGGGTATCGGGAGGCGCTGCACGGCGGAAGATCGCCATCGCCGTCCGGGCGAGAATGGCGAGATCGCCGGCGAACGAGCGTTCTCGGACGTAACGCACCGCGAGATCGAGCTTGCGGGGCAGGACCTCGTCTCGGTACGCCGCCTCGGGATCGGGCTTGGCGGCGAGGATCCGTTCCTCGTCGCGGAACTCGAGGCTTGCCGGATCGGTGATGCCCGGACGCACCTGGAGCACCTCGGCCCAGCGTTCCCGATGCACCTGCGTCCAGCGCGGCACCTCGGGCCGAGGTCCCACCAGCGACATCTCTCCCCGCAGGACGTTCCACAGCTGAGGCAGCTCGTCGAGCTTGGTGGCCCGAAGCACCCGACCGATCGAGGTGACGCGGGCGGTCGAGCCCGGCTCGAACGATCCCTTCTCCGCACCCGAGGCGATGGTCATCGTGCGGAACTTGAGGATGCGGAACGTCCGCCCGCCTCGGCCAACGCGGTCCTGCCGGAAGAGCGCCCCGCCGGGCGAGGTGGTCGCGACGGCGATCGCGATCGCGACGAGCAGGGGCGAGAGCACGAGCAGGAGCGTGGCCGAGACCGCCAGATCGAAGACCCGCTTGAACGGATCGGACGGCTCGATCGGGCTTCGTGACGGGTCCGGGGACATTCGAGGCCATGTTCGCAGATCCGGAGGGCGGATCGCCCGGGGTCGAGTTCCCGACGGGTTCGACATGCCGCGGCGGTATCCTCCCCCGTCCATGTTCCGGCTCGAACAGAGTCTGATCGCGCTACCCAGAGTGGTGCGAAGAGGGTTCGCGGCGACCGTCGATGCGGTCCTGCTGGCCGTCTCGCTGATGCTCGCGGCGTACCTGCGCTTCGGCGAAGCCGGGGTGTTCGACCGCAACTACCTCGTGCTGGCGGCGGTCGCGGGGCTCGCCGGCGTCGGGGTCTTCTGGGCCGGCGGGCTCGATCGGGAGGTGCTGCGCTACGCGGGACCGCGGATGTGGATCCGCCTGGCGGCCTGCACGTGCGTGGTCACCCTCGTCGTCGGCACGGCGGCGCTCTCCTTCAGCGAGCGCGACGTCTCGCGGAGCGTGCTGATCGCGTTCGCGGTCGTGTCGACGTTCCTCTCCGGCGGCGTGCGACTGATCGCGATCCAGTGGCTCGCGGGCGTTCGTCCTGAATCCGGCATCGTGGGCGAGGCCGCCCCGGTCCTCATCTACGGCGCCGGCGCCTCCGGTGTCGGCGTGGCGGCGGCGATGTCGCACAGCCCGATGTACCGGCCGGTCGCGTTCATCGACGACGACGTGCGACTCGCCGGAAGCCGGATCCGCGACCTCGCGGTGCACTCGCCCTCGAGGCTGCCGGCGCTTGCCGAGAAGCATCCGGGCGCGGTCGTGGTGCTGGCGCTGCCTTCGGCGACCACCGCGCAGCGGCGTCAGGTGATCGAACGCCTACGCCCGCTTGGGCTGCGGATCATGACCGTCCCGGGCCTTCGCGAACTGATGCTCGGGAATGCGCGCTTCGGCGAGCTTCGCGAGGTCGCGATCGAGGATCTGCTCGGCCGCGACAGCGTCGAGCCGAGCCAGCATCTCCTCGCCAAGTGCGTGGCGGGCCGAAGCGTGCTCGTCACCGGCGCCGGCGGCTCGATCGGCAGCGAACTGTGCCGGCAGATCATCCGCCTTCGTCCAAGCCGCCTCGTGCTGCTCGACCACAGCGAGTTCGCCCTCTATCGGATCGAGCAGGAGCTGGCGTCGCTGGCCCGCACCGACGGATCGATCGCGAAGGTCCCGGTGCTCGCGGTGCTCGGCAGCGTGTGCAGCGGCGTGATGGTCGAGGAGCTGTTGCGGGAGCACCGGGTCCAGACGATCTACCACGCCGCGGCCTACAAGCACGTCGGGATCGTCGAGGGCAACGAGGTCTCCGGCGTCACCGTGAACACCTTCGGCACGCAGACGATCGCCCGCGCGGCGGTGAAGACGAAGGTCGAGACCTTCGTGCTCATCTCGACCGACAAGGCGGTGCGCCCGACCAACGTGATGGGCGCGAGCAAGCGGCTCGCGGAACTCGTCCTGCAGGATCTCGCCGCGGGCGCGTGGGCGGGGATCGTCGGAGACCGCTCGGCGTCCCGTTCCGCCGCGGCCGCCTCGACCCTCGAGTGCCCGACCCGCTTTGTGATCGTCCGCTTCGGCAACGTGCTCGGCTCGAGCGGCAGCGTGGTGCCCAAGT
>JBMTTG010000011.1:0-26259 GCA_049449095.1 Phycisphaerales bacterium
GGTAAGGCCTTCGGTCTCCTCATCGCTTCGTCTCCTCCTCTCCTCTTCTCACCCGCTACCCTTCGCCGCCGATGTCGCTCCCCCGCCCCAACTCGATCGTCTCCGAAGCCGCCGCCACCGCGGTCTCTGCGATCGAAGGCTTCGGGCGCTTCACCGAGTTCTCGTTCCGGACCTTCGGCCTGATCCTCCGGCAGCCGGGCTCCTGGCTGCGATGGCGGCTGATCGGTCCGCAGCTCTACGCGGTCGGCGTCGCCTCGATCCCGGTCGTGGCGATCACCGGCACCTTCATCGGGATGATCCTCGCCCTCGAGGGCTACTACCAGTTCGCCGCCATCGGTCAGGAGAACCGGATGGGCGGCATCATCAATGCCTCGGTCACGCGGCAGATCGGCCCGGTGCTTGCCGCGGTGATGGTCGCGGGCCGGGTCGGCGGCGCGCTTGCCGCCGAGATCGGCTCGATGCGGGTGACCGAACAGCTCGACGCGATGCGGGCGATGGCGGCGGACCCCATTCGGATCCTCGTCGTGCCTCGCGTGGTCGCCTGCACGGTGATGACGCCGCTCCTGACCCTCTACTCGGACCTGCTCGGGTCATGGGGCGCCTGGTTCGTCACCGTCAAGATCCACGGGGTGACCTCGGTCGACTACTGGCACTACACCGCGGCCTACGTGAAGTGGTGGGATCCGGCCAATGGGCTGGTGAAGAGCGTCTTCTTCGGCTTGAGCATCGGACTCATCGCCTGCTGGAAGGGCTTCACCTGCCGCGCCGGCGCGTCGGGCGTCGGGCGAGCCTCGACGGCCGCCTTCGTGGCGAGCTTCATCGCGATCATCGCGCTGAATCTGGTGCTGGCGGAGTTCCTCAACACCCTCCAGTTCCAGATCGATCCCCGCGGACCGTCGCAGATCCTCTCCTGACCGCCGCCGCGCGATCGGCCACCGGACGGCACGCGATCCTCAGACCCGTTCGGCGAGCGAGTCGAGTTCCTGCGCGATCCCCATCAGGTTGCCGGGCCGACGCGAGACGTCCGGATTCAGCATCGCGGCAACGCACTCCTCCAGTCCCGCCGGCGCCTCGGTGCGTCGCAGCGTGTCGATCGCCTTGGCGGGGTCGGCGGTGAGATCCGCCAACGCCGAGAAGGCGGCGCTGCCGCCCGACCCGGAGCCGCCCGCGGAGGAGCCGGCGCTCGCCTCCTCGCCGCAGAAGGTGCGAAGGATCGACGCGCCGAGGGCAAAGGCGTCGACCTCCGGTCCGAGCGGATCGAGCCGGCGCTGCTCGGGCGCCATGTAGCCGGGCGTCCCCTGGATCCGCGGTTTGCGGGTGCCGATGCGGCACGCCTGCCCGAAGTCGATGACCACCACCTCGCCGGCCTCGGTGACCACGATGTTGCCGGGCTTGAAGTCCGCGTGCACGACGCCGTTGGCGTGCAGGTAGCCGAGCGATCGTGCGGCCGCCGCGTAGCGGCGCAGCGTCGAGCCGGCGCTTGCATGGGCCAACTGGTCGAGCGGCGTCCCGTCGACGAAGTCGAGGAGCAGGAGGATCTCGCTCACCTTGAGGAACGGCCGGATGCGGACGATCCGCCTCGCGGCTCGCACACCCGGATGATCGAACTCGCTCGCGATCGCGAACTCGTTCTCCGCCTGATCGAGAAACCGCTGATCCTCGCGATCGCGATCGGGGCGACGCACCACATGCTTGAGGGTGTGGACCTGCCGGGTCGCAGGCTCGTAGACCGCGTACAGCGTGCTCGCGGCGCCTCGCCCAAGCCGCCGCAGGACCTGAAACCCGTGGATCGATGCCGGAACCCGAAGGTCCACCTCCGCGGTGCCCGGGGCTCCCGACAACTCGACGCGTCGCGTGGTGCTGATGCTCATCCCTGACCTGCCTCCTCGGCGACCGCTCCATGGACGCCGTTCCACACCGTGGGAATCGCGCCGCCTCGCTGCCACTCCGACCCGTGATCCGGCGCCCCGAAGGCGCCGGCCTGTGCGGGTCCTCACGGTTGGGAGAGGCGACCGACCGATTTCAGCGGATGTTCCCGGTCGTTGAAGCGGGAATGGAACCCGACCTCCGCGAGCGATGCGCGAAGCCGGCGCCGGAGTTCGATGAAGGCCGCCTCCCGCGTGGAGCGGTCAGTCGCTCCCGAGGAGCGTCGCGACGTCGTAGAGCGCATGCGCGCCGACGGTGATCCCGAACCCGCGAAGCATCATGAGCCCGCCGAGCCAGGCACCCGCCGCCACGTAGAAGGCGGCACGACGCCAGTCGATCTCGCCCGCCCCATCCCGAAGCGGGTGGTACACCGCGAAGAGGATCGCCGCGACGAGCACCGCGATCGTCGAGCCGAGCCACGACTTCATGCCGAGCAGATCGACGAACACGACATGCAACGTCGCCAACAGCAGCAGCCGGAAGACGAGCTCTTCGTAGAGGCCCGCTCCGAGGCTGACCGCGATCCGCGCCGAGACGCCGAGCGACGACCAGTCGGGCTCCGTCGCGGCGAGCGGCGACCCGGACGCGATCGTCGAGAGCAGCAGCAGCGGCGCCGCCATGGCGGCGCTCTCGGCGAGCATGATGCCGAGCGTCGCCGGAGCCACCCGCCAGGGTGCCCGCAGCAGGACCTGCCAGAGCAGGAGCAGCCCGACCAGCACCGCCCCTGGCAACGCGAGCGCAAACAGCCCCGCGTCCCCAAGTCCGATCGCCTCGAGGAACCGGAGCACCCCGTGCTGCGCCTTGTTCACGAGTACCGCCTCGCCGCGGGCCGCGAGGATCGCAAGACGGGTCTCGTAGAAGAGGACCGCCGGAAGCAGGAAGAGCAGGATCGTCCAGGGGAGTTTCGACTCCGCGAGGTACGCCTCGACGGCCTCCATCGCGCGGCGCGACTGGCGGCTCACGACTCGCACCCTCGGCTCCCCGCGGCCAAGCGCCCACGATCCACGAAGAACGCGGGCTCCGGAAGGGAAGCCCGCGTGATCGAGGAGTCCAGGTTGGCCATCGGAATCGCGGAAGCGATCGCGACGCGTCGAGTCGACGTCGCGCTCAGGCCGCGGCCGTCTTGAGCATGTTCAGCCGGCGAGCAAGGCGACTCTTCCGCCTCGCGGCGGTGTTCTTGTGCATGGTGCTCGTCGAGGAGACCTTGTCGAGCACGGAGACGACCTTGCGGTACTCGCTCTCCGCGACCTCGACGTTCCGCTCCTGAAGCGCCTTCAGGAAGGACTTCACCTGCTCCTTGACACGTCGCTTGCGCCACAGGTTCAGGGCCCGGCGGCGAGCGGACTGGCGGACTCTCTTGCGAGCGGAGTCGGTGTTGGGCACGGAAGAACACTCCGAGAGCGACCGCGACGCGCGGCCGGGAAACAGGGGAATCGGGGATTATGGAGAGCCCTCCCGGAAATGCAACCCCTCTCCGGCGATCGGGCGCGGAACTCTCGCCGTTCCCCCGCCATGATGTCTGGCGAGGCCCCTCGTCTCCCGGGCCCGACCCCGCCCTCGATGACCGGCCCACCTGCCAACCCGGATCCCCCCGCCAACCCGCCCCTCGCGGTGGAGGCCTGCTCGCGGCTCGCCGACACCCGGACTGCCGCGCTGGAAGTCGCCGAACGGATCCACGCGGCCGGCCTCGGGGCGGGCAGCATCCTCGTCTGCTTCGCGTCCTTTCATCACACCGCGGCCTTTCCCGAGGCGATCGAACTGCTGCGACGGACGCTCGATCCGGCCGCGTTGCGCGCGACCACCGCGGCGGCGGTGATCGCGGGTCCCGAGGAGATCGAGGGGCGGCCGGCGCTGGCGGTGTTCGCGCTTCGCCTGCGAGGCGTCGAGGCCCGACCGATCCGGATCTCCCTCGATGACGGGCCGCTCGAGCGGTGGTCGCCCGAGGCGATCCGCGCCCGGTTCGGCTTCACCGACGACGGCCTGCCGCCGCGAGCGATCCTGCTCTTCGCCGATCCGTTCGGCATGCCCGCCGCCGGCGCGCTGGCCACCTTGGCGAGTCTGCATCCGCGGGGGCCCGCGATCCCCGTGTTCGGAGGCATCGCCTCCGGCTCGAGCCAGATCGGCGGAAACCTCCTCGCGGTGAACGAGCACCTCGATCGCACCGGGCTCGTCGGTCTCGCCTTTCACGGGGAGATCGAGTTCGCGACGCTGCTCTCCACCGCCGGCCGGGGCATCGGACGTCCGATGGTGGTCACGGCTTCCCAGGGGCCGGTGATTCGCAGCCTCGGTGGATTGCCCGCGTTGGAAGCCGCGAAGGAAGTCTGCGAGCGCCTCGACGATCGCGAGCGAGCCTGCCTTCAGGGCGGTCTGCTGCTGGGGATCGCCTCGGAGGAGACCGGAGACGGCCCCCGCCGCAACGACTATCTGCTCCGCCCGATCGCCGCAGCGCACTTGGCACGGGGAGAACTGGTGCTGCCCGAGCCGGTCCGGCCCGGCAGGCTCGTTCGCTTCCACCTTCGGGATCCGCAGACCGCGACGGAGGATCTCGACCTCGCCCTCGACGCGGCGCAGCTCGGGGGCCGGCCGCTCGCCGCGATCGCGATGGTCTCGACCGCCCGCGGGCGGGGGCTCTTCGGCGAGCAATCCCACGACGCGGCGAGGATCTTCCGTCGGCTGGGGCCCCTTCCGCTCGCGGGCTGCTTCACCGGCGGGGAGTTCGCGCCGGGCCGTCTCGCGAGCCACCCCCATGGGCATGCGGTGGCCGCCGCCCTGATCCGCGTGCCGGCTTCCCCGCCTCCTCCACCCTCCGCAGGTTGAACGGTCCGATCCCGAACGCAGCCAATCCGCGGAGTCGAGACGCCTCCCGGACGCGATCGATCCCTATCAAGGAGGCGGCCGATCGAACGGTCGCTGCAAGTGGGTCGCCACGGGGCGTCGAGTCGATAGATCGAGGCGGGTCGCGGCGCCGATCGCGGCGACCTTCAGGAGGAATCTCGTCAGCCATGGGCATCGGCACGCTGCTTCTCGATCGCGGTCTCATCTCCGACGTGCAGCTCGCGGAGGCGATCACCGAACAGCAGCGGACCGGCGAGCGGCTCGACCACGCGCTGGTGCGGCTCGGCTTCGTCCGCCCCCAGGAGGTCCTCGAGGCGATCGGGCAGCAGTTCGGCATGCCGATCGTCGACCTCGCCTCGATCGAGGTCGACGAGTCGACGCTCCGCATGCTGCCGCCCAAGCTCGTCTTCAAGCAGCGGTGCGTGCCGATCCGCCGGACCGGGAACGCTCTGCAGATCGCCACGTGCGATCCATTCGAGTTGAGCGCCTTCGACGAGCTGAAACTGCTCACCGGGGTGCCGATCGAACTCGTGCTCGCGGAGGAGCGCGACATCTCGAAGTTCATCCGCACCCACTACGGCGTGGCGGGCGACACGCTCGAGGCGCTCGCGGCGGAGAGCGGGCAGGAGTCGACCGTCGGAGAGGAGATCCGCTCCGCGGAGGTCGACGAGGCGCAGGAGGCCAGCGTGGTCCGCCTCGTCAACGACCTGCTGCTCGAGGCGATCAAGGAGCGGGCCACCGACATCCACATCGAGCCGTACGAGGACACCCTCGAGATCCGCTACCGGATCGACGGCGTGCTCGCGGACGCCGGCGTGCCGGCGTCGGTGAACCGCTTCCGCAACGCGATCGTGAGCCGCCTGAAGATCATGGCGAACCTCAACATCGCCGAGAAGCGGAAGCCTCAGGACGGCCGCATCACGCTTCGCAACAAGGGCAAGGAGTACGACCTTCGAGTCTCGGTGATTCCGATGCTCTCCGGCGAGGGCGTGGTGCTCCGCATCCTCAACAAGAGCTCGGTGATGATGGGCCTCGAGGAACTCGGCATGCCGGGCGAGGTCGAGTCGCGCTGGGATGCCCTGATCGGACGGCCGCACGGCATCCTGCTCGTGACCGGGCCGACCGGCTCCGGCAAGTCGACCACGCTCTACGCGAGCCTCCGCCGGATCGTCTCGGGTGCGGTCAAGGCGATCACCGTCGAGGACCCGGTCGAGTACCACGTCCCCGGCGTCAATCAGATCCAGGTGAGCCATCAGGTCGGGCTCGACTTCGCCGCCGGCCTGCGGGCGATCCTCCGCCACGACCCCGACATCATCATGATCGGCGAGATCCGCGATCGCGAGACCGCCGAGGCGGCGGTGCAGGCCTCGCTCACCGGGCACCTCGTCTTCTCGACGCTCCACACCAACGACGCCGCCGGAGCGACCACCCGCCTGCTCGACATGGGCGTCGAGCCCTACCTCGTGTCGAGTTCGGTGGAGGGCGTGCTCGCCCAGCGTCTCGTCCGGCGGATCTGCAGCGCGTGCGGGACCTCCCGACGACCGGAACCCTCCGAACTTCCGCCGGGATTCGAACTCGCCCCAGGCGAGACGCTCCGCGAGGCCCCGGGCTGCCGAGAGTGCCGACAGACCGGCTACCGCGGCCGGCTCGGGGTGTACGAGCTGCTCACCATGACCGAGCCGCTTCGAGAGCTCGTCATGCGTCGGGCCAGCAGCGCGGCCATCGCCGCGGCGGCGGCCTCGGAAGGAGCGCTCGCGTCGCTCAAGGCGGACGCGTTTGCCAAGGTCCGGCTCGGCGAGACCAGCCTGACCGAGGCGCTCCGGGTCGTGCCCGCTTGACGCCCCCCGCCCCCGCGCCGACACTCCCGCGTTGGTCCTGCTCCGAAGACGGCCGCGCGGGCGCGGCGTTCGGACGGACCCGGTGCGGCGGCCGCTTCGCCTGAATCGACGAGAGGATTGGACGCATGGCGATCCGCGCAGGAGGCGGCACCGGGATGCTGGTTTCGCTCGTGGTGTTCGTGGTGGCGACGGTGGCCCTGCTTGTCGTGAGCATCGTCCTCTACGCCGGCCAGTCCAAGGCTCGCGAGGAGGCGAAGGACGCGCAGGCGAGTCTCGCTTCGGTCATCTCCAACGAGGAGCGCAGCCGCGACGCGACCCGCGCGATGCTCGCCGAGGCCGCGTCCAGCCGCCAGAGCCTGTTCGCCGAACTGGCTCGCCGCTCGTCGGACATCGCGACCTTCGTCTCGGGCGATCCCAACGCGGGCCTCGACCAGATGCGGCGGGAGCTCGGCGTGCCCGAGGGACAGACCGTCCGCACCGCGATCTCGAACGAGCGGGGGCAGGTCCGCAAGCTCACTCAGGATCTCGACGCGATGAAGACGCGGCTCTCCTCCGCCGAGGAGGAGAACCGACGGCTCCAGAACGCCATGGCCGAGGCGGAGTCGCGCGGCCAGGCCGCGCTTGCCGCGGCGCAGGCCTCGATCGACGAGTACGCCCGCACGGTCGATTCGCTCCGTGCCGAGACGCAGTCGGCGGTCGCCGAGATCGGCGAGGCCCGCAGTCGCATCGAGGCCCGCTTCACGCAGCGGGTGCGCGATCTCGAGCGGCAGATCGACGAACTCAACCGCGACAACGCCGTGCTTCGAACGCGGGCCGCCGAACTCGACCGCAAGGTCAACGAGGTGCGTCCGAAGTCGCAGAACCCCGCGGAGCTCGTCGACGGCCGCATCATCGACGTCGTCGGCGCCGACCGTCAGGTCTTCATCGATCTCGGTCGCAAGGACCGCCTGCAGCCGGGCATCACCTTCGAGGTCTACGACGACGGCAGCGCGATCCAGATCGATCCCGCCACCGGCGAGTACGCCCGCGGCAAGGCCTCCATCCAGATCATCAAGGTCGGCGACATCAGCAGCACCGGCCGCATCGTGCGGGAGAGCCGCGCCACCCCCGTGGTGCCCGGCGACGTCCTCGCCAACGCGGTCTTCGACAAGAACACCCGGTTCAAGTTCCTCGTCTACGGGAAGTTCGACGTCGACGGCGACGGTCGGGCGACCGCGGCCGAAGCGGAGTACCTGAAGCAGCAGGTCCGCGACTGGGGCGGCGTGGTGGCCGAGGGCGACGAGCTCACCGGCGACCTCGACTTCCTCGTCCTCGGCGTGCAGCCGACCGAGCCCGGCCCGCTTCCGCCCACTGCCTCCGCGCCGCAGATCGAGGCGCGGCTCGAGGCGCAGGCCGAGTACGACCGGTACGACCGCCTCTTCCGCCGCGCAAACGAGGCCCAGATCCCGGTCCTCAACGCCAACCGCTTCGAGATCCTCACCGGCTCCGTGCCCCGGTGAGTTCCTGACGCGGGCGGCGGCGGAAGGCGAAGGGCTCCGCCGGTGTCGATCGCGATCGACTCGCTCCAGTACCTCGGATTCCGCCTCTTCGGCGGCCTGCTGTCGACGTTCGCCTCGACCGCGCACGTCGACCCGGCCGGCGCGGGCGGATCGGCGTACTGGCTTCTCTCAGGGCGCCATCGCCGCCGAGCGGTGCTGAACGTCCGGGCGGCGTTCCCGGATCTCTCCGCCGAGCAGGCGGAGTCGCTCGCCGAGGCGTCGGTCCGTTCGCTGATGTCGATGTTCCTCGTCGACAGCCTCGTCATGTCGCGACGGGTCACGCCGTCGGGCTGGTCGCAGCACGTCAGCCTCGGCCCGCTCGCGGACACCGTGGAGATCCTGCTCTCCGACAAGCCCGCGATCCTCGTCACGGCGCATCAGGGCAACTTCGAGCTGCTCGGCTACACCCTCTCGATGCTCGGCGTGCCGATCACCGCGCTCGCCCGGCCGCTCGACAACCCGATGCTCAACGCGTGGATCCTCTCGATGCGCACGCGGCACGGGCTCGAGATCATCACCAAGTGGGGCGCCACGGACCGGGTCGTCGACGCGATCGCCCGCGGGGCGAAGGTCGCCTTCATCGCCGATCAGAACGCCGGTGACGACGGCGTCTTCGTGCCCTTCTTCGATCGACTCGCCTCGAGCTACAAGTCGATCGCCCTGCTCGCGGTGCGGGAGCGCCTGCCGATCATCGCGGGCTTTGCGCGCCGGGTCGAAGGCGACTTCCGGTACGAGATCATCTGCCTCGACCGTCTCGACCCCGAGCACTGGGAGGCCCACGACGATCCGATCTTCTACGTGAGCGCGTGGTACACGTGGGCGATCGAGCGGATGGTGCGGATGGCCCCCGAGCAGTACTGGTGGCTGCATCGCCGATGGAAGAGCCGCCCCCGCTTCGAACGCGAAGGCAAGCCGATGCCAGGCCGGCTCGTCGCGAAGCTCGAGTCGCTGCCTTGGCTCTCCCCCGAGCAGGTCTCCCGCATCCGACGCCACTCCGAGTCCCTCACCGCGGATCCGGCTCCGGGGACCGCTCGATGAACGCCTCCACCCAACCGTTGTCGGGCCGCCGGATCCTGATCGTCGACGACGACCCGGACATTCTCGCGGGAATGGACCTCGCCTTTCGCGGGGTCGGGGCGGAGACGGAGCTGCACGCCGACGGCGAGTCGGCGTGGCAGAGCCTCTGCGCGGCCCCGCCGGATCTCGCGGTGCTCGACATGATGCTGCCGAAGGCCTCGGGCCTTCTCCTGCTCGAGCGCCTGCAGACGCTCGAACACCGTCCGCCGGTCGTGATGGTCACCGCGAACCAGGGCAAGCGGCATCAGCAGTTCGCCGGGTCGCTCGGGGTCGAGGCGTATCTCGTCAAGCCCGTGCCGCTCGGTCGGCTGCTCGAGGTCGCGATCTCCCTGATCGAGCATCGCCGCGACTGAAGAGGTCGACGCGGAACGCCGCCCCCGCTACCGTCCGCACCTTCGTCATGGCCCGTGAACTCGTCATCCTCGCGCCTCGGGACGGATCGGGAAGTGCCCCCGCTCCGATTGCGCCGCGATCGCAGATCCTCGCCGATCTCGAAGCGCTCAACACGGCGCCGGAGGCCCCTGGCGGCGACTGCCTCTACGGCCCGGGGATCCGGATCGATCTCCCTCCGGGTCAGGATCCGGTGACGCAGATGCTGCTCACGATCGTCGACGACGACATCGCCTGGTCGGTCATCCGTCGGCTCCTTCGCACCTTCCCGTGGCGCATGCAGGATCCGATCAGCGGCATGGAATGGGTCGGCGGAGGCCGCACGAGGGACGAGGAGGAGGAATCGTGAGCGAGCCGTTGCAGATCGAACAGGGCGTGCGGGTGTCGCGGACCGAGCACGCCGGCATGCTCGACGAGGCCCTGCTCGCCGCGGTCGACTACCGGGGCGACGTGACCATCGAACGACGCGACGGCACCGTGACCGGCTACCTCTTCGACCTTCGGCCCGGCGACGCGCTGCGGGTCATGTCCGCGGAGACCGGCGAGAAGATCTCGGTTCCGGTCGCGGAGGTCGAGGCGATCGAGTTCAGCGGCAAGGACGCGGCGAGCGGCAAGACCTGGGAGAACTGGGTTCGCCGCTACGTCGAGCGCAAGCTCGCGGGCAAGAGCGCCAACATCGAGAGCGATTCGCTCGACTGAACGGACCGGCGGCGTTCCGCCGGCGAAGTCGCCGAACGCGGCGACTCAGCGCCTCGCAACCGAACCCGAGATCGCCTCGGCGATTCGCGCGGCGATCTTCTCCTGCAGCAGCTTCGCGTCCGCGACGCTTCGCACCCCGTTGCACAGCACGCTGAAGGCGATGGTTCGCCCGCTCGGCGCAACGACGTAGCCGCTCAGGCAGCTCACCCCGTTGATGAAGCCGCTCTTGGCGAGCACTTCGCAGCCTTGGAGATCGATCCCGCGGAATCGCTTGCGAAGCGTGCCTCGCTCGCGGGCGACCGCGAGGCTCTCGAGGAAGGGCTCCCGCAACGATGGATCGGCGTGCATCGCGTCGAGCCAGGCGGTCATGAGGTCCGCGCGAATGCGGTTGAGCCGGCTGAGTCCCGAGCCGTCGGCGAAGACGACGCCTTCGAGCAGCGAGGGATCCACGCGCTCGGCGAGTTCGGATCGCAAGGCGTCGGCGCCGTCGCGCCAGGAAGCGCTGCCGCCCGTCCGCGCGTGGCCGAGGCGCTTGAAGAGACATTCCGCGTGGAGGTTTCGGCTGTCCGCGTTGGCACGATCGAGCACCGTCGCGAGCGGCGTCGAGACCACCGGGCCGACGACGACGTCCGTCGTCAGCCGTTCGTCGGGGTCCGCAAGTCGCACGCTCGCCACAACGATGCCGCGATCGCGGAGGCGATCGGCGAGCAGGAGCCCGAAGAAGGTGGCCGGATCGCGAAGCGCCGTGCGGATCGGCGACGCGGCGGGCTCGCGCACGTTCCCGAAGAGGGTGAAGGAGCCGCCGCCGGTCGAGTCGCCCGGATTGTGGGCGAGCCAGGCGTCGTGCCGGTCCTTGCTGCCGGTCCTCGCGCTGGCGCGATTCGCCACCTCGATCCACGGCGCTCGCGGCGTGAAGTCTCCCGGCACGGCGCGTCCGTTGGCGGGACGCGGCGAGAGGTGCAGGCAGTTGGCGTGGAAGTTGAGTCCGCCGACCTCGGCGCAGTAGTGCTCGTTCAACTGGTCTTCCGGCCAGCCGTCCGGGATGCGATCTCGATCGAAGACGCGATCGTCGACCACCAGTTCATCGATCTCCGCGAGCCCGAGGTCCGCCACCGAATCGGCCCAGGCGGCGAGGAGCGACTCGACTTCGAGTCCCGTCTCGACCGAGCCGTCCGGTCGCCGGCGAATCGTCGAGGCCAGGAGTTCCGGGTCGCCGAACGCCGGGTCGCCGTCGCCGACGACGACCAGGCGAGTCCGACCGCCGCGTTCGAGCGCCATGAAGGTTCGGAACCGGAAGTCCGGACCGAGGCCCGCGAGCGCCGCCCCGGTCGTCAGGAGCTTCATGTTGCTCGCGGGAATGAGCGGGCGGTCGGCCCGGATCTCGACGAGCGACTCGCCCGATCCGACCTCTCGGACGCTCACCGAGATCTCCGCGCCAGGAAGCTTCGCGGATCGGACGAGCGTCGCCACGTCGGAGGCGAGCGACCCCGCGAACACGACCGGGGCGATGAGGAGCGAGGCGACGAGCGCGGTGAAGGGAGCGAGGCAGGCGCGGCGTGGTGATGGCATGGGACGAGTGGCGACGGGGACGCGGATCGACGGGACGTTCAAGATCGGCGAGAACGCGGCGACCTGTCGAGATTCCGCAGCCGTCGAGCCGGTGCGGCCGTCGCGCGACCGCTCCCCTAGCGCGCCGATCCGAGCTCGGAGACCACCAGCCGCTCGGCTTCGAGCCAGTTCGACGTCTCGTCGCCGCCTCGCTCGCACCAGAGGAGGTACGCGCGCTCGGCGATGCGGCGTTCGATCTCGCTCGCATCGGGCATCACTTCGAGGTCGACGATCGACGGCGAGGCGGATCGCTTCGCACCGGACTTGGCGCCCTTCGATCGCTTCGGAGCGGCGGCGGTCTTCTTCATGGTCTTCTTCCCGGGCTGGCGAGCCGAACGGCTCGCGGACTTGGCGGCGGAGGCGGCGGGCCTCGCCTTGGTTCGAGGAGCCTTCGGCGACGCGGCGGACTTCGACGACTTCTTCGACGACTTCTTCGTCGACCCCTTCGCGGACTTCGTCGTCTTGCCGGCCTTCTTCGCGACCTTCGCGCTTCGGGCCTTCTTCTTCGCCGCCATGGTTCGCTCCTCGAGGGCCGCCGGCATCGGCCGGCGCAACGCAGCCTGCAGAGACTACCGGTCCGCGGGCGGATCGCATGGTGGTTTGGCTGGAATCGCGCGGTCTCTCGACCAAGGGAAGGGCCCCCCGCCACGCGATCAGGGGGCCGGTGCATCGCCGCCGGCCTCGGAGGCGAGCAGGTGCGACGAGGCTCGCCAGCAGTGGTAGGCGATCTGATCCATCGATCGGCTCGCGTCGAGGCGGCTCAACGCGACCTCGGGATCGACCTTCCCCTCGGCGGTCGCCTCGAGCACCGCGACCCGATAGGCCTTGCGCAGCCCCGCAATCGTGGCGGAGGTTCGAGCGAGCGACTCCACCTGCGGCGGCTCCGCGTCGGCGTCGTCCCAGCCTCGCACCAGTTCGAGGCAGGACGTCAGGGCCTCGACCTGCGGCCGAAGCCGGGGATCCGCTGCGATGACGCCGAAGAGCGACGGTTCGCCCACGCCGTCGAGCAGACGCGACGCGTGGTCGAGCGCGTGCAGGCACCCGAGATGCTCCCTCGAATCGGCCGACCCCTGCACGCCGCGGCCCACCTCCGCCGCGAACGCCGACGCCTGCCCGATCGCTTCGCGCTCGACACGGACCCGCGCCGCAAGGCGGGCCGGAGACGTCCTCGCCGAAAGTGCCGCGCCGATCGTGCCCGCCGCATCGGCGAGGATCGCGAGGATCGTCCGACGCAGCGCCTCGATCGCCACGGAGCCGGTCGCCACCACGCTGCGGTCGAGATGCCGCACGAGCGCGTCGTCCCGCATCGGGACGATCGAGACGAGCAACCTCGCCACCGGCATCGTCAACGCCAGGAAGACGCCGGCGCCGAGCATCTTGACGAGCGTGTGGAAGCAGGCCACGGCGATCGCCGGCTGCCCGGGCGCGAGGAAGTCCCCTGCCGCATGCGCCGCGCGCCCGAGCCACGGCAGCAGGAAGTACGCCGCCACGGCAAGCGAGACGTTGAAGAGGATGTGCACGATCGCCGTCCGCTTCGCCGGCACCGACGCCCCAACCATCGCGATCGCGGCGGTGATCGTCGTGCCGACGTTCGCGCCGACGACCACTGCGATCGACTGCTCGTAGGAGATCGTGCCTGCGACGAGCGCGACGAGCACCGTGGCGATCGCGGCGCTCGAACTCTGCATGAGGACGGTCATCACGAAGCCCGCGCCCACGAGCAGCGCGCGACCGGCCAGTCCGCCGGCCGCCGGCAGCGACTCCGGGCCGATTCGCTCCGTCGCGGCCGCCATGCCCTGCTCGAGCAGGTCGAGACCGACGAAGAGCAGCCCGAAGCCCGCCACCGCCAGGCCGATCTCGGCCACCTTGCCTCGACCGAGCACCCGCAACAACGCGCCGGCGGCGAGGATCGGCAGCGCGAAGGCCCCGATCGAGACCTTGAGTCCCAAGGTCGCGACGAGCCAGCTCGTGCTGGTGGTGCCGACATTCGCCCCGAGCACGACCCCGATCGATTGCGGGAAGCTGAGCAGCCCGGCGCTGACGAAGCCGATCGTCGCGACCGTCGTGGCGCTCGAACTCTGCACCAGCGCCGTCGTGCCGACGCCGGCGAGGAATCCGGACATCGGCCCGCGCACCGCCGACGTCAGCACGCGCCGCAGCGCGCCCCCCGCGAGCGACCGCAGCCCGTCCACGAGCAGGCTCATGCCGAGGAGGAAGCACCCGATGCCGCCGACGATCTCGAGGATCACGGTCGGCAAGGTATCCGCATGCAAGTCCCGGGGAAGACGGGCCTATTCCTATACTCGCCCTCTGCATGCATCGGATCGTCCTACTCCTGAGCCTGCTGCTCGCGGCGAGCGGCGTCGTGGATCGTGTCGGCCTCGCCGGCGACGTCGCGCCGCCCGATGGGGTGCAGACGCGGGCCGGCGTGCCCGGGATCGACGAGATCAACTCGCGCATCGCCGCCCTCCGGGACACCAACGCCAGCGACGCCGCCACCTCGATCCGCGAACTGCAGCAGGCCATCGCCCTGCTCGAACAGGCCGACGCCGATCTCGGTCGAGTCCGTTCGATCCAGAAGGGGTTCGAGTCCGCCCCGGACACGGCCGAGGATCTTCGCAAGCAGCTCCGGACCCTCGTCGATCAGGTCGGGGGCATCGAGGCCGAGATCGCAGCCGCTGCCGACTGGTCGATCGACGCCCTGCAGGAGAAGTCCGACGCGCTCCGAGCCCAGGTGGCCGACGCTCGCCGGAGCCTCAATCAGATGCGCATCGCGCAGCTTCGGCGCATCGAGGAGTCGAGCCGACTCGCCGAGTCGATCGACTCGGCCCGCGGCGACTTCATCGAAGCCTCCGAACGAGCTCGCGAGGCGCTCGAGAAGGATCCGGCGATCGACAACGCCGCCACGGTGCTCGCCGCGGCGGCCGAGGCTCGCGCCTCCGCCAGACGCGCCTATCTTCGGATCCTTCCCCAACGCCTCATCGTCAACGCCGAGATCGAGGAACTTCGGCTGCGGATCGCCGAGGAGCGCAGCTTCGTGGCGGACGCGAAGTGGCGGGCGTGGACCGCGGTGCTCGAGCGCCGACTCGCCGGCGAGAGCGACTCCATCTCGCGGGCCGAGTCGGAGCTCGCCGGCGTGAGCGACTCGATTCCGGTGCTCGATCGGGCCGCCGCCAAGAGCCGCGCCCTCGTCGAACAGAGCCGCGCCCTGCGAACGCGCGACGCGGGTCGGATGGAACGGGCGGACGATCTCTTCGCCCGTGCCGACACCCTCGATCGACTGCTCGCGATCGAGATCCAGCAGTTGATGCTTGGCGGCTCGGAGGCGATCGGCGAAGGGCTCCGTCGACAGATCGTCGGCATCGGGCAGATCGAGGCGCTCCAGCGCGAGCTGGCCGATCTCCGGCGGGAAGCGCTGCAGCTGTATCTGCTCGAGCTCGAACTCGGGCAGCAGCTCGCGACACTCCAGTCGCCGGAGCAGGAGGCGCAGCGGCTCGTCAGGGAATCGGGTGCGGGGGCGGGCGATCCCAACGAGGTCGAGGCGACGCTGACCGCGCTGCTCGAGTCGAGGCGCACCCTCCTCATCCGCCCCATGCTCTCGGAGGTCCGCGATCAGCTCTCCTCGATCGACGAACTTGCGCAGGCCGTCAACTCACTCCTCGACTCGCTTGCTCGACTGCAGAGCTTCCTGCTCGAGAACCTGTTCACGCTGCGAACCGGAGCCCCCCTCGGGCCCGCCGCGCTGATGGGCCTCGCCTCGGCCGGCGAAGCCGTGCCCGATCGGATCGGCTCGTCGCTGTTCTCGGCGATGCAGGCGTCGATCAACGCCCGACCGACCTTGTGGATCGCCTCCCTGCTCGGATTCGCGTCGATGCTCGCGCTGCGAAGGCGCGTCTCGCGACGGCTGCTCGCGACCGGCAAGCGGATCCAGCAGATCGCGACAGACAGCTTCTGGCAGTCGATCGAGGCCTTCGGACTCACGGTGTTCCTCGCCGCCCCGCTGCCGCTGGCCATGCTGCTGCTTGGGCAGGCCCTCGAGTCGGGTGGCGGAACCGATGCATTCCTCCTCATCCTCGGCGAGACGGTCGCCGCGATGGCCATCCCTGCGAGCGTGCTCTCCCTCGTTCGCGAGATCGCCCGCCCCGGCGGGCTCGGCGAGGCCCACTTCCGATGGCGGACGGCGCTCACCGAGAGGCTGCGCCGGGCGGCCTTCGTGCTGCTGGCGCTGGCCGTGCCCTGCTACGCGATCGCGCTGCTGATGCTGGTTGGAGTCGGGCTTCGCACCACCGAGGGCAGCGAGAGCATCTCCCGGATCGCGTTCATCGCCTGCTCGCTCCTCTCCTCGTCGATGGTCGCCTGGTCGTTCTCCCGTGGTCGCACCAGCCCGAAGCGCCGCGGCCTCGCGATGAAGGCTGCGATCTTCATCGCCGTCGCCGCACCGCTCACGGTCGCAGCCCTGGCCTGGCTCGGCTACGCGCTGGCCGCGTTCCAGGTGATCCGTCTGGTCTTCCAGTCCGCGTGGATCGTGGTTGGCAACGTGGTCCTGCGCGATCTCCTGGTCCGTTGGCTTTCGGCGGCGAGCCGCAAGATCGCCCGCGAGCAGCTGGAGCGGAAGCGGCTCGAGATGATGGCGGAGCCCCCCTCCCAGATCGGCGGAGGAAGCGACATCGCCGAAGCCACGGAGGAGCTCGAGGTCGACCTCGCCAAGGTGAATGCGCAGGCCCTGCGGGTGATCCAGAGCGTCTTCCTCACCGCGACGCTGCTTGGCCTGGCGGTGGTCTGGAGCGGCATGCTTCCCGCGCTGTCGGGACTCAACCAGGTCGTCCTGTGGGAGACCATCACCGCGGTGACGTCGACCGTCGACGAGGGCACCGTCACCGTCCTGCAGCCGATCTCGATCCTCGATCTTCTCGGGGCGATGCTGGTGGTGCTGCTCACCGTGGTGCTCACGCGGGACATCCCGGGCCTGCTGCAGCTTCTGGTGCTTCCGCGCCTTCCGGTCAGCGCCGGCGTCGGCTACGCGATCACCAGCTTCACGCGCTACGCGCTGGCCGTGATCGGAATCCTGATCGCGTTCAACATGATCGGCCTGCGGTGGAACCAGGTGCAATGGCTCGCCAGCGCCGCGGTGCTGGGGCTTTCGTTCGGCCTGCAGGAGATCTTCTCGAACTTCGTGAGCGGCGTGCTGATGCTGGTCGAGCAGCCGGTGCGGGTGGGCGACGTGGTGACCGTGAACGGCGTCACGGGGCGCGTGACCCGCATCCAGATCCGGGCCACCACGATCACCGATTGGGACCGCCGCGATCTCGTGATCCCGAACAAGGCGTTCATCACCGGCCAGTTCTCGAACTGGACGCTCTCGGACAATCGAACGCGGCAGATCGTGGAGATCGGCGTCGCCTACGGCAGCGACTATCGGCTCGTGGAGCGACTCCTGCTCGCGGCCGCCTCCGGCGATCCGGACATCGCGACCGACCCGATGCCGAGCGTGGTGCTCAAGAACTTCGCCGACAGCAGCGTGGTCTTCGACCTGCGATTCGTCCTCGAGGATGTCGCGACGATCTCGGCCACCACCCATCAGGTGAAGCTGCGAATCGCGGAGCTCTTTGCCGAGAACGGCGTCGAGATCCCGTTCCCGCAGCGCGACCTGCATCTCAAGTCGGTGGAGCCCGAGGCGATGAAGCGGTGGAGAAGAGTCGAGGAGTAGAAGAGGAGAAGAGGAGACGAAGGGACGGGTGTTCGTCGGTCGATCGACCCGAGCCCCTCAACTCCCGCTCGACGATCGCGCCACCCGCTCGACCTGCTCGATGAACTTCTGCAGGTTCTCATTCGACTTGAGCGCCTGAGATCGCTTGAGGAGCGGCAGCGCCTCGGCGTACTGCCCCTCCGCGACGAGCAGCTGTCCGTGCCGCAGCTTCGCCTCGGCCTCGAAACGCTCGATCGCCGCGGCCCGCTCGAACGCGAACGCCGCCTTGATCGGATCCTTCTGCCGACGGAACTCCTGCCCGAGCAGGATGAGCGCCTCGCCGTCGAGCGGGTCGATCGAGACGATCTCCTCGAGGACCGCCACGGCGTTTCCGCCGTCGCCCTTCGCCGCCGCGACTCGCGCCTCGAGCTTGAGCATCGTCTTGCGGTCGGCCTCGGGCATGTCCGCGCCGAGGGCCGCCTTCATCGAATCGAGCAGCGTGGAGACCTCCGGATACGCCCCGCGGAGGACCATGACGTTGGCCGCGCGAAGCGACCGATCCGCTCCGGACGGCGGCGTCGCCTTCATCGCCCGCCCGTAGGCGTCGACCGCGAGATCGAAGAGGCCGCTGTTCACGTAGATGTCGCCGAGCATGTTGAGGCTGTCCGCGGTCGACTGCCCGAGCTTGTCGACGAGCTCGTAGTTCTCCGCGGCCTTCATGGTCTGCTGCATGCCGAGAAAGGCGTTGGCCTGCAGCATCCAGAGATCGCCGCGCGAGGGGTTGTCCGCGATCAGCTTGTCGCAGAGCGCCGCGGCGTCCGCGTAGCGGCGCTGATTGAAGAGGCTCCGCACGAGCTGCATCCGCCAGTCGAGGTTCGAGGGATCGAGCAGCACCGCCATGCGGAAGGCGTTCTCCGCCGCGAGGTCGTCGCCGGCGTTGACGAAGGCGAAGCCGAGCAGCCCGTAGGTCACCGAGTCGCCGCCGCCGAGCTCGATCACCTTGACGAGGGCGGGGATCGCCTTGGCGTAGTCCTCCTTCCGCATCTCGATGACGCCGATCGAGCGCCAGGCGCGACGGAACTTCGGGAACTTCCGCACCGCGTCCTCGAAGGCCGCCTTCGCGCCGTCGAGATCGTCGCGCTGGAAGAGCATCTGCCCGAGGGTGAAGTCGAAGACCGCGCTCGAGTCCTTCTCGCCGCGCTCGTCGTTCAGCCGGCTCTCCGCGTCGGCGACCTTCGCCGGCTCCTCGGTCGCAAGCTGGTCGAAGATCCGCTGGAGCCGCTTGCTCTCGGAGGTCGTCGTCTTCGGTTCGATGTCGCTCTCGGCGAGCCAGCTCTCGACCATCATCTGCCGGAACGCCGGCGAGGACCACACCGTGGCGGGGCTTGCGGCTTCGCGGGCGTTCTCGTAGGCAAGGCTCGGCAGCGGCGTCTCGGGCTCGCTCTGCGCCGTGGCCGACGGAGCGGCGGCCAGCACGAGGCTCGAGAGCATGGAGACGGCGAAGGGGCGAAGCAGCGTGTTCATGGCAGGCATCCGGGCAAGGGCGAATCGCGACGAGCGCGACGAGGCGAGGCGCCGTGGAGTTCTCATCGGGGAATGGTGAAGGGCTGAAGCATGCGGGTGCGGACCGGCTCGCCGTTGCGCTTGCCGGGCTCGAAGCGCCATTGCCGGATCGCCGCGAGCACCGCGGACTCGAAGATGGGATCGCTCGAACTCCGCACGCGGGGGTTCTGCACGCGCCCGGTCTGATCGACCTCGAAGATGACCACGACGCTGCCGGGAGCCCGCTGCTTCATCGCCGCGGTGAGCGCCGGCGGCGTCTGATGCACCGGAAGCGGCGCCTGATCGAGATCGGACTGCGAGAAGACCGCGCTCGCCGCCTCCGCCGCCGCGGCGGGGTTGATCCGAAGCGTGGCGTCGCCGCCGAGGTAGTCGCCGCCGAGCCCCGGGTTGAGGGCCAGCTCGAGCTGCGAGAGGTCGAGCTGCGGCATCTCCTCCATCATCTCCGGCGGCGGCTCCTCCTCCTCTTCCTCCTCCTCGGGCTGCTCCTCGGGGGGCGGCGGCGGCGGCGGCACGTCCGCGACCGACATCGAGGTCACCACGAGATCGTTCGACGGTCCCTTCGCGATCGCCTGGATCAGCGGCAGCACGAGGAAGAACGCCGCGGTCAGGCCGACCGCGCCGACCACGACCACCACGCCGTGGCGGATCCGCTGGAACATCGTGCTTTCGACCTTGCCGTCCACGGGCGCGCCTCAGCGATTCTGGTTCCGGGTGGCGACGCTCACCTTGGTGGCGCCGGCGAGCTTGGCCTCGTCGATGATCCGCACGAGCAGCCCCGACTGCGACGCCTGATCGGCCTGCACGATGACCGGGAGGTCCTCGCGCTGGATCATCCGCTTGACCAGGGGCTGCACGCCGCTGATCCCGATGTCGCGGCCGCCGTAGACGACCTCGCCCTTCGCGGTGAGGGCGATCAGGATCGAACTCTTCTCGAGCTGGCTCGCGCTCGCGGCCTGCGGCTTGTCGACCTCGACGCCGGTCTCCTCGACGAAGACCGTCGTCACGATGAAGAAGATCAGCAGGATGAACACGCAGTCGATGAGCGGCGACATGTCGACGCCCGGCTCGTTCGACTCCTCCGCGGCCAGTGCTCTGATGCGTCCCATGGTCAGGTGCCTCGTTCGGTCGAAGGGCTCGCGGCGGCGTCAGGCCGTGGCGCGGGCCGAGTGGTGAAGGTGCTGGCTGCAGACGGTCTCGAGATGGGCCAGGAACGCGCGGTACTGCTCGCATCCCCGCGTCAGGCGGTACTGGAGGAAGAGCCCCGGCAACGCGATGACGAGCCCGGTCTCGGTGGTGATGAGCGCCTCGGAGATCCCGCCGGCGATCGCGGCCATCGTCTTCTCGCCACCCCCGCCCGTCGCGAGCGCGCCGAAGGTCGCGAGCATGCCCGTCACCGTCCCGAGCAGCCCGAGCAGGGGCGCCGCCGCGACGCAGACCTTGAGGATGCGAAGGTCTCGCGAGAACGCGGCCACCTCGGTGGCGTTGACCTGCTCGAAGAAGTGGGCCATCGCGCGACGCGATCGGCTCGCGGTGACGAAGCGGATCATGCCGCCGATCGGCCCCTCCCCCTCCTGCGGCCGGCTCACCCACGATCGCCATCGCTTCTCGGGAACGCTTGCGAAGCCCTTCGCGCGAAGGCGAAGCCAGAGGTGCGTGGCGGTCCCGAACATGACGAGCGCCACGATCGCGATCGCGACCATCGCCCAGCCGCCCGACCGCCAGATCGCCATCGCCTCCTGCAGCAGGCCGGCGTCGGAGCCGACGGCGACCGCGGGCGGCGGGGAGCCGAGAATCGTCACGCCTTGCCTCCGCTCGCCGCGAGCTGCTCCCGCACCGCCGGCGTCAGCATCTCCGCCAGCACCTCGCGGACCTGCGCGGCGACACGGGCCTTCTCCGCCTCGGGATCGGGCTCCCCCGCGGCATCGCGGCTCCGCGCGACCTCGTTGAGGAAGGAGAGCGCGATCCCCTCCATCCGATCGAGCAGGCCGCGGGCCTTCCGCGACAGGAACGCCGAGAGCAGCAGCGACGGGATCGCGGCGATCAGGCCGAACTCGGTGGTGATGAGCGCCTCGGAGATGCCGCCCGAGAGCGTCTTCACGTCGCCCGATCCGAAGACCGTGATGAGCTTGAAGGTGTTGATGATGCCGGTCACGGTGCCGAGGAGGCCCAGAAGCGGCGCCGCCGCGGCCGCGATCGCGATGAAGGGAATGAAGCGATTGAGGCGGAGCCGAGTGACGAGGATCGTCTCGTACATCACCTCCTCCACGATGTCCCGAGGCTCGGCGAGATTCTCGACGCCCGCGCGAAGCATGCGACCGCCGGGCCCACCGAGCTTCTCGGCGATCGCCTTCGCCTTGGCGTCGTCCTTCGCGCGGATCGCCGCGAGCAGTTCGCCCATTCGGCGACGCGACGGCATCCGCACCGTCGAGAGACCGATCCACTTGAGGATGGCGACGAGGAAGGCCGCGGCGGCGAGGCCGAGGATCGGGTACATGACCGGTCCGCCCTTGGCGATGTGCTCGAGGAGCGTCTCCTCCGTCGCCGCGATCTTGTGGGCGTTGCCGAGCGTGGGATCGAGCGGCAGTTCGCCCGCACCGGTCTTCGCGAGCATCGCCGCGGCGTCCGCATCGAGCGGATCGGCGTAGCGGATCGCAGCGGGCTCGAGCGAACCGAGCCGCTGCTCGGCGGTCGCGGTGCCCGAGCCGGACTCGGGCTCGAAGATCGCGACCGGGCCTGCGAGCACGATCGTGCCAGACTCGACGAGGCCGCCGTCGCCGACCGCGGTTCCCGCGAAGCGCGTGCCGCCCACGTTCTCGTGGAGCCGCTCGAGGCTCGCCAGCACGAGCTTCGCCTGCGCCTCGGAGATCTCCTGCTCGGAGAGGGCGGTGTTCTCCGCGGCGAGCTTCGCCTCCTCGAGCGCCGCGCGATACCGCTGGAGCTCGGTGATGTGCAGGCGCGACTCGAAGTTTCGCTGGTACTCGCCGAGCAGCCCGGCGAGGTAGGTCGTCTCCTTCTCGCGAGCCTCGATCTCGTTGCGAAGATTGGAGAGGTCGAGGCTTCGGGAGTCGAGCTCGCGAACCCTGTCCTGGAACCGCTTGCGGACCTCGCCGAGGTCGGACTCGAGCGAGGAGAGCCGCCGGCTGAGCGGCAGCATCTCGTCGGCCATCTGCTTCCGCAGCGCGTCGAGCTCGGCGAGGCTCGCCTCGAGCTTCTCCTCGACCGAGCCCGCGGCGGAGCCGAAGGCCGTGCCGGCCGGAGCAGCCGCCGGGGGCGGTGTCGACGTCGACGCGGCGTCGGGCGGCGCCTGCTCCTGCGGCGAAGCGACGGCGGCTGGAATGGCGACGAGCGCGAGGCAGGCGAACGCAGCCTGGCGCAGGATCGATCGAAGGGCGTCGGTCATGGCGTGGTTTCGCATCTCACTCGACCTTCATGGGCACGCGGACGAAGGCCGCGGGCGTCTCGTTCTTGATGATGGCGACGACCTTGGCGATCGCCGGCGCCGACTCGTTCTCGGCGCTCCATTTCCACTCGGTTGCGTCGGCGGCTCCGACGCCGGCGATCGTGGCGTCGCTGTTGACGTAGTAGCCCTGCCCGATGCCGAGGTAGACCGCGGTCACTTCGACGGAGGAACCATCGGGAAGCTGCCGGACCTCGCTCGCGGTCGAGATCTCGTTGTTGAACTTGTTGACCTCGTTGAGGATGCCGATCACGTTCACGAACCGATCGCCGAGCGAGAGCTTCGTGTTCGACGGATCCTCGGGAATCCGCTGGCTGAGCGGCTTCACGCGGCTGCGGATCGGATCGGGCAGCCGCGGCAGCAGCGCCACCGTGCGGGCCTCGAGGCCTGCGATCACCTCGGCGAGCGAGGCCGACGCGCTCCGGAGCGCGTCGTTCTCCGTCGCAAGCTCGGCCTTCTTCTCGTCGGCGGTCGCGAGGCTCGCCTCGGTCTCCGCGATGCGGGACGTGAAGGAGCCGATCTCCCGCTCGACGAGATCGATCCGATCGAGGATCGCCTGCTTCGCCCGCGCGAACTCGAGCCGCTCCTTCGAGATGATCCGACGCGTCTCGACGTAGCGCTCGAGCGTCGAACGGACCTCGTCGACGCTCGGCGGCGCGGGCGAGGCCGCTGCCGGAGGCTCGTCGAGCCCGAACGCGGAGACCGAGGCGAGCATCGCCCACGCCACCGAAGCCGCCGCCAGGCGGGCTCGGAGGGTGCGGGCGGGGAATCGTGGGAATGGAACCATGGTGGAGCGACTCCGGATCGAGTGGCGATCAGAAGGTGAACTGGCCGGTCAGGGCGATCGAGAAGTCGATGCCCAGCGAGAAGGACTTGTGGAGGTACTCGCCGGAGACGCCGGCTCCGGTGTAGACCTCCTCGTACGTCGGGTTGGTGAGGTTCTTCGCCTGCAGCGTGAGGCGCAGGTAGTCCCCGATCTTCTGGGAGAAGGTGACGTTCAGCGTGCCGAAGGACTTCTGGAAGATGCTCGGCACGAAGTTGCCGTCGCTCTCCGTGGCGCCGGCGAGCAACGTGTCGCCCGTCGCGGTGTAGAAGATGCCGATCTGCGAGCCGATGTCGGGGATGTCGTAGGTGAGGTAGAGGTTGTAGAGGTACTCCGGCGCATCGGTCATCTGCCGGCTCGTGATGGGCACCTCGATGCCCGGCGCCGCGAGTGCCGCCGCCTCGTCGGCCGGCAGGTTCACCTTGGACGAGATGACCGTGGCGTTCGCGCCGATCAGCAGGCCCGTGAGCGCTTCGGTGAAGCGCCCGAGATCCTGCCGGCACTCGAACTCCCAGCCGTTGATGGTCCCCTTGGGATAGTTGACCGCGGTGGTGTAGGTGAATCCGGTGACCCGCTGCACGTACTCGATCGGGTTCTGGATGTCCTTGTAGAACCACGACGCCGAGAGCAGCCCGCCGAGATAGGGCACGTAGTCGAGCCGGAGGTCGTAGTTGGTGACCTCGCTGATCTGCAGGTCGGGGTTGCCGATGAAGATGTCGCCGCCGAGATACTCCTGCTGGATGATCGGCGTGAGCTCCTTGAACGTCGGAAGCGCGATCGTCTGGGCGTAGTTCCCGCGGAAGGCGAGTCCTTCGAGCGGCGTGATCTCGAATCCGATCTGCGGCAGGAGGTAGTCCTGATCGAGATCGACGTCGGCGTCGCCGGGGTTGAGCTGGGTGGGGGCGAGCGATCCCGGGGGGAACCACGTCGCATCCTCCTCGGGGTAGTTCTGGATCGACAGGTCGATCGACTCCACCCGGGCGCCACCGATCAGCTTGATCCAGGAGTCGAGCGGCAGGTCCGTCATCGCGTACCACGCGAAGATCTTCTGCCGGCCGACGTAGTCGACGTCGATGAACGGCGGCCCGTCGGTGATCGGGTGGTCCTCGTCGGGGAAGAACTGGCTCCAGTGCACGTCCCACGGCGCCTCGAACTGCGCGGTGTTGTCGTTGAAGTTGCTCCAGCTCGACTGGTTGAAGGTGCGCTTCAGGTTGTCGTCGAAGACGCCGAACTTGAAGTACCCCTCCTGGCCGTTCCACTGCTCGAACGGCAGGGTGAGGTTGAGCGCGTACTGGACGGTCTTCTCGTCGATCGACTGCCAGGTCCGCTGCAGGTTGCCGAGGGTGAACACCGCGTCGGGCTTGTACTGCCGCTGGACTGCGGGCTCCACGAAGGGCGGCAGGAACGGCGGGACGCCGGGATTGAGCGATTCGGGCAGGAAGAGCGAGCCGAACTGCCGCTTGTCGGGCTGGTCCTGGCTCGCGGAGGCGAGGGTCACCGCCCAGTCGAAGATCGGCCGCTGGAAGGTGAACGGCCCGAGCTCGGCGTCCTCGAGGAGGGGCAGCTCGTGGTCGCCGTTGATGATGAGCGTCGACGTGGTCTGGTCGGTGTACTCGAGCGTCTCGGTGCGGATGTAGGGCGCGAAGGTCCGGTTGCCGGGGCTGTTGCCGATCGCCGCCGGATCGTTCGGGTCGTAGTTCGGGAAGTAGGTCTCCTTGCCGCGGGTGTCCTCGGCGAGGGTCGCGACGTCGGTCGCGGTGCGTGTGTAGAGGTACGTGACGCCGATCGAGTTGTATTCGTTCTCGATGCCGACCGCCGCAAGCCAGCTCCACTGCACGAGCTCCGCGCCGCGGGTCACGTCGTAGAGCGCCGTCTTGAAGTCGCCGTCCTCGGGGGTGCCTTGGATCGTCTCGGGGGTCATGCCCCTGCCGGGCTCGGTGATCCAGAGCGAGTCGTCCTTGCCGTTGTCGTAGAACTCGTAGGAGTTCTCGTAGGAGAAGCTCGTGAATCCGCCGACGGTGATCCCGTCGTCGAGCTCCCAGCGCGACCCGGCATCGACGCCCCACTTGTAGTTCGGCGGCGCCGAGCCTTCCGACGTCCCGACCGCACCGGTCCAGCTCTCGCCGTAGGGCTGGGGCGGACCAGCGCTGTTGGCGTTGCCCCAGTAGCTGAGACCGCCACCCTCGTAGGTGAGGAAGTCGCGGCGGTTGGTGGTCTGGGTGTTGTAGCCCACCTGCGCCTTCAGCTGGATGAAGGTCTCCGCGGGAATGCCCTTGAGCACGAGGTTCACCGCGCCGCCCGACGCATCGCCCTGCTGGTCGGGCGTGAAGGTCTTCGAGACCTGCAGGCTGTCGATCACCGCGGAGGGGAACTGGTCGAGCTCGACGCCGCGCTTGTCCTCGTCGGCGGTGGGAAGCCGCGCCCCGTTGATCTGCGAACTCACGTATCGATCGGGAAGTCCTCGCACCACCGCGAAGCCGTCGACCACCGTCGCGCCCGGCACGAGCCGCAAGGCGCCGGCCGCATCGCTCACGCCCGAGCGGCTGATGAGCGCCGAGCCGATCGAGTCCATGAGCGCCGGGCTCTCCATGCGGAGACGCAGGAGCCCGACCTCGGTCCCCCCGCCGACCTGCAACTCCTGGACGACGTACTCCTCGAGCTCGAGGAAGTCGCCCGAGAGCGACGCATCGACCTCGGTCAGCTGCCCCGCGGTCACCACGACGTCGCTGCGCACCTGCCGCGCGAACCCCTCCTTCGAGAAGATCAGCGTGTACCGCCCGGCGGGGACCTCGCCGAACACGAAGTTCCCCTCCGCCGTC
>JBMTTG010000012.1:0-25415 GCA_049449095.1 Phycisphaerales bacterium
GCGATCTCGAGCAGGCTTCCTCGCTCTGCATCGAGTGTCGGCGATTGAGCTTCCCAGACGTTCGAGGCGTGGACGAGGCTCAGGCGGCCATCGAACTCACGCGGAATCGTCCCGATGCGGCGTTGCCGCTGCTCATGAGGCACCGCGACCTCATCGTCAACGATGCCGCGATGCGGCCTGGTCCCTATCGCGCCCTGATCGCCTCGCTGCTGATGACCGGCAAGGTCCGGGAGGCGGCGGCTCTCGAGCGAACGAACCTCGAGACCTCCGACGCAAGTCGTGGCACCTGGGCGCAGATCGCGGCGATGGCGCCCTACGAGCGAGGGCTCGAGGCGATGTCGATCCTCGAGGCGGCGTATCCGTCCGATCCGGCCTCGCGAGCCCAGCTGGTCGGCAAGTGGGTCGCCTTCCACGAGAGGCATCCGAATGGTCGTGCCCTCGAGCGGGCTCGTTCGCTGCTGCCTCGTTCGATGCCTCAGCCGAAGGATTCCTCTTCAAGGTTGGCGATCGTGGCGCGGGCGGACATCGAACGGGTCGCCGGCGATTTCGCCGCGGCTCGAGCCACCCTTCAGTCGGTCATCGACTCCTATCCGGCCAACATCCAGGATCGCGCGAAGCTGGTCCGCTCGCTCTCCGGAACCGATCAGCAGGCGCTCTTCCAGGAGATCGAGCCCCTGCTCTACGCCCGCAACAACCTCGCGATGCTCCTCGTCGAGGAGGATCGCTCGCTCGATCAGGCGTTGGCTCTGGTCGAGCAGTGCATCGAGATCATCCCCCGTAACCCGGATCTGCGTGACACCGAGGCGCAGGTGCTGCTGAAGCTTGGCCGTCTCTCGGAGGCCGAGCAGAGTTCGGTGATGGCGATCCGGGCCTATCCGCAGAATCCCTCGGTCCTGCTGACGGGTGCGGAGATCCTGGCCGCGAGCGGCCGCATGGAGGACGCCAAGCAAGTCCTGCAGCGAATCCGGGACATCGTGGCGCAGGAGCCTTGGCCGTCGCGGCAGGTCGAGAACCGCTTGCGTCGCGTGACCCAAGTGGTCGACTCGCAGCGTTGATCGATCTTCGCGCGCCTCAGGGATCTCCCATGACGCAGTCCTCGCAGTCGGCCGTTGCTCGTCGCGGCATCGTGCTCGCCGGCGGCACCGGAAGCCGCCTGCACCCGATCACCAAGGGCACGAGCAAGCAGCTGGTGCCGGTCTACGACAAGCCGATGGTCTACTACCCGCTCTCCGTGCTCATGCTCGGGGGCATGCGGGAGATCCTCGTCATCACCACTCCGGAGGATCGGGCGGCCTTCGAGCGGCTGCTCGGCGACGGTTCGGAGTGGGGCATCTCGATCCGCTTCGCGGTGCAACCGAAGCCCGAGGGGCTTGCGCAGGCGTTCCTGATCGGAGAGGAGTTCCTGCAGGGCGGCCCCGCCGCGCTGATCCTTGGAGACAACCTCTTCTTCGCGACGGAGTTTCGGCGCCGGCTCGCGGCCGCGGCGGCGAGGCCTCACGGCGCGACGGTGTTCGCCTATCCGGTCGAGAACCCTTCCGACTACGGCGTGGTCGAGATGGGCGGCGACGGCCGGGCGATCTCGATCGAGGAGAAGCCTGCCAAGCCACGATCTCGTCTCGCGGTGACCGGGCTCTACTTCTACGGACCGGACGTGGTGGACGTCGCCAAGTCGATCAAGCCGTCGGCGCGAGGCGAACTCGAGATCACCGCGGTCAACGACGCGTATCTCCGCCGCGGGGAATTGCACGTCGAGATGCTCGGTCGCGGTTCGGCCTGGCTCGACACCGGGACCTTCGACTCGATGCTTCAAGCCGCGCAGTTCGTGCAGACGATCGAGTCCCGGCAGGGGCTCAAGATCGGATGCCCCGAGGAGATCGCCTACCGCATGGGCTACATCACAAGCGCCGACCTGCGCCGCCTCGCCGAACCGCTTCGCAAGAGCGGCTACGGCGACTATCTGATCCGCATCCTGGACGACGAGGTCGCCGCGAGTGGTCGCGGATGAAGATCTCCGAGACCGCGCTCCCCGGCCTGCTCGTGATCGATCCTGCGGTCCACGGGGATGATCGAGGCTTCTTCCTCGAGTCGTGGAACGGCCGCCGATTCGCCGAGGTGGGCATCGACGCCGACTTCACGCAGGACAACCACAGCCGATCCGTTCGGCACGTCCTTCGCGGGCTTCACTATCAGGCCGGCCAGCATGCTCAAGGCAAGCTGGTTCGGGCCACGGCCGGGGAGGTCTTCGATGTGGTCGTCGATCTGCGACGATCGTCGCCGACCTTCGGGCGGTGGCACGGCGAGGTGCTGAGCGCCGAGAACTTCCGGCAGGTCTGGATCCCGCCGGGATTCGCGCACGGGTTCCTGGTGCTCAGCGAGGTCGCCGAGTTCCAGTACAAGTGCACCGGGCGCTGGAACCGCGAGGCGGAGCGGACGCTTGCGTGGAACGATCCCGCGGTCGGCGTGCAGTGGCCGCTGACCGCCGGTCTCGAGCCGATCCTGTCGGTCAAGGATCGCGATCACGCGGCGAGCCTTGCCACGTGCGAGACGTTCGCGTGAAGGTGCTTCTGCTCGGTGCCGCGGGCCAACTCGGTCGAGCGCTCGTCGGGACCGCCCCACAGGCGGTCGAACTGGACGCCCGCGACCGAAGTCGGCTCGACGTGGGCGACCGCGATGCGATCGCGCAGGCGATCGAGTCGCTCGCGCCAGCGGTCGTCGTGAACGCCGCCGCCTACACCGCCGTCGACAAGGCGGAGTCCGACTCCGAACCGGCGCATCGACTCAACGCGGAGGCGCCGGGTTGGATCGCGAAAGCGTGCCGCGAGCATGGCGCGAGGCTGATTCACGTCTCCACCGACTTCGTCTTCGATGGACGCGCGTCGAGACCCTATCGCCCCGACGATCCGACGGGGCCGCTGAGCGTCTACGGCGCGACCAAGCTCGAGGGCGAGCGGCGAGCTCTTCGCGAGCATGCCGACGGCACCGCGATCATCCGGACCGCCTGGCTCTACGACGCCACGAGCCGGAACTTCGCGACGACGATGCTCCGGCTGATGCGCGAGCGTCCGCTCGTTCGCGTGGTGGCCGATCAGTTCGGGACGCCGACGGCGGTGGGGGGGCTCGCCCATGCGATCTGGCGGGCGATCGATCGAGGCTCCACCGGCGTGCTTCACTGGACCGACGCCGGCGCGGCGAGCTGGTACGACTTCGCCGAGGCGATCCGCCGCATCGGGCAATCCCGTGGGATCGTGCCGAGCGGCGTGCGGATCGAGCCGATCTCAACCGAGGAGTATCCGACGCCGGCGACGCGGCCGGCGTTCTCGGTCCTCGACAAGGCCTCCACGTGGCAAGCCCTCGATCTCGCCGGGGTCCACTGGGAGGACGCGCTCGCGGAGCAGCTCGGGAGCCTTTCGTCATGACGACCCGACTTCACGATGCCTCGAACCACCTCCTCGTCACCGGCGGCGCCGGTTTCATCGGCGTCAACTTCGTCCGGCGGCTGCTCGCCGCGGAGTCCGGTCCGCAGCTGACCGTGGTCGATGCGCTCACCTACGCGGGCAACCGCGAGAGCCTCGCCGACTTCGAGGGCTCGCCGCGCCTGCGCTTCGTGCACGCGGACATCCGCGACGGCGAGGCGATCGAGGCGCTCCTTCGCGAATCGGACATCCGCACGATCGTCCACTTCGCGGCGGAGAGCCACGTCGACCGGTCGATCCTCGGGCCCGACGCCTTCATCGACACCAACATCGTCGGCACCCACGCGCTGCTCAAGTCGGCCCGCGCCCGCTGGCTCACCGAGGAGCCCGGGCCCCATCGCTTCCACCACGTCTCGACCGACGAGGTCTACGGCTCGCTCGAGCCGCACGATCCCGCGTTCCGCGAGACCACGCCGTACGCGCCGAACTCTCCCTACGCCGCGAGCAAGGCGGCGTCGGACCATCTCGTGCGCGCGTACCACCACACCTACGGCCTCGACGTCACGATCAGCAACTGCTCGAACAACTACGGCCCGTTCCAGTTCCCCGAGAAGCTGATTCCGCTCGTGCTGATGAACATGCTCTCGGGCAAGGCGCTGCCGATCTACGGCGACGGCAGCAACGTGCGCGACTGGCTCTACGTCGAGGACCACTGCCGCGGCATCGAGGCGATCCTCGAGCGTGGCGAGCCCGGTCGCGTCTACAACATCGGCGGGCTCAACGAGCAGCGGAACATCGACCTCGTCCGGATCCTCTGCGGCGTCGTCGATGCCCGGTTCGCGGCCGATCCGTCGCTCGCGGAGGCGCATCCGCAGTGCCCCGCAGCGCGCGGCGAGGCGTGCGAGTCGCTCATCACCTTCGTCAGGGATCGTCCCGGGCACGATCGCCGCTACGCGATCGACGCGAGCCGCATCGAGACGGAGCTGGGCTTCCGGCCGGCGGAGACCTTCGAGACGGGGCTTGGGAAGACCGTCGACTGGTACCTCTCGAATCAGGAGTGGTGCCGTCGGATCCAGGACGGCCGCTACCGGGAGTGGGTCGACCGCCAGTACGCGGAGCGGCTCGGCGCCCGATAACGCGCCGCTGCGACTTTCGCGTTTCGCTCGATCGACGCTCGCTTTCAGCCTCGCACCTCTCTACACTCCCGCGTCCTTACAGCAGCCGGTGACCTCAGCGCGAGCGATGTTCGCTCGTCGAACCTCTGGGAATCCGCCGGCGACTCGGATGCCGCATCGGAAGCGGATCCGAAGTGCCACCCGGCAGTTCCCGTCAGGCCCGGCCGATCGGCTTCATGCCGCTCCTGGGAACACGTGAAACGCCCTTCGGCCGCGATGCGGCCGTCGACATCGGTCCGCGGGATCCGATCCCTGCCGCGGCCGGAAGGTCCATCGTTCCAGTGCAGACGTTGCTCGAACCCACCGTGCCCGCCGTCAAGGCGTCGGGCTTCGCCGCCCTTGGCCTCCATGATCGCCTCCTCGAGGCGCTCGCCGCCGAGGGCTACTCCGAACCCACCCCGATCCAAGCGCAGGCGATTCCGCCGGCGCTCGCGGGTCGCGACATCCTCGGCATCGCGCAGACCGGCACCGGCAAGACCGCGGCCTTCGCGTTGCCGATCCTGCATCGGCTGATCGCCGCCGCGATGCCGGGCTCCCGCCCGCCGGCGGGCCGCAAGCCGCGCGTGCTCGTCCTCTCGCCGACCCGCGAACTCGCCTCCCAGATCGGCGAGAGCTTCGCGACCTACGGCAAGAAGACGCCGCTCCGCGGCACCGTCGTCTTCGGCGGCGTGGGGCAAGGGCCGCAGGTGAACGCCCTCTCGCGTGGCGTCGACGTCCTTGTTGCGACGCCGGGCCGCCTGCTCGACCTGATGGGGCAGGGGCTCGTCGATCTCTCGGCGATCGAGTGCTTCGTGCTCGACGAGGCCGATCGCATGCTCGACATGGGCTTCATCGAGCCGATCCGCCGCATCGCGTCGGCGATCCCGGCCCGCCGACGAACCATGCTCTTCTCCGCGACCATGCCGAGCGAGATCGAGCGTCTCGCGGGCTCGCTGCTCACCGACCCGGCCAAGGTCTCGGTGACCCCGGAGTCGACGACCGTCGAGCGCATCGCGCAGCGGCTCCACTTCGTGCTCAAGGCCCGCAAGACGAGCCTGCTGCTCGAGCTCTTCGAGAAGGAGCCGGTCGATCTCGCGCTCGTCTTCACCAAGACCAAGCACGGCGCGGACCGCGTCGTCAAGCAGCTTCGCGCCGCGGGCATCTCCTCCGAGGCGATCCATGGGAACCGCTCGCAGGGCCAGCGCACGCGAGCCCTCGACGCCTTCCGAACCGGCCGCTCGCCGGTCCTCGTCGCGACCGACATCGCGGCGCGCGGCCTCGACGTCGACGGCATCACCCACGTCTTCAACTACGACCTGCCGATGGAGCCGGAGGCGTACGTCCATCGCATCGGCCGCACCGCCCGGGCGGGGGCGTCGGGCATCGCGATCTCCTTCTGCGACGAGACCGAACGCGGACTTCTCCGCGACATCGAGCGGGTGACGCGGCAGCGCATTCCCCGCGCCGACGGCGAGTCGACCGAGGGTGCCGAGCCGATCCGAGACCGCGCGCCGCGCACCGATCGCGATGACGCCCCGCGGGGCCGTTCGTCGCGCGGCGGGCAGCGTGGCGGCGGGCGAGGCGGACAGACGCGGTCGCAGGGCGGCAACGCACGCGGCGGCAAGCGTTCGCAGAACGCCCCACGCGAGGCGAACGCCAAGCGATCGGGCGGCCCCAAGGCCGGCGCGGACCGTGGACAGGGTTCCGCCCCGGCCGCGCCGCGCGGAGCCGGCAAGGGACGCCGGCAGGCGTGGCGTCCGTTCGGCAAGGCCTCGGGCCCGCGGCGCTGACGCGTCGAGTTCGAAGAGGCCTCGCGTCGACCGTCGCATGAGCACGCTGCTGACTGCGCGACAACTTCGCCGAGCGCTGCCGCAACGCACGCTCTTCGAGGGCGTCTCGATCCACCTCGAGGAGGGCGATCGGCTCGGGCTGATCGGCCCCAACGGCGGCGGCAAGAGCACGCTGCTCAAGATGCTCGCGGCCATCGAGGAGCCCGACGGCGACGGCGAGATCGTGCGCCGCCGCGGACTGCGCGTCGCCTACGTCCCGCAGGACGACCGCTTCGCCGACGGCGCGACGATCCGCTCCGCGGTGCTCGACGGTCTCGACGAGGCGATCGCCGCTGGAGCGACGCCACCGCTCGCGGAGCACGAGCGGGAGACGCGGGCCTCGATCGTGCTCACGCGGCTCGGCTTCGACGAGCTCGATCGGCCGGTGGCCTCGCTCTCGGGCGGCTGGCGCAAGCGGCTGTCGCTGGCGCGGGGCCTCGCGACCGAGCCGGAGCTGCTGCTCCTCGACGAGCCGACGAACCATCTCGATCTCGAGGGCGTGCGCTGGCTCGAGCGGTTCGTGCGGTCCGCCGAGCCGGCGATGGTCTTCGTCACGCACGATCGACGCTTCCTCGAGGAGACCGCCAACCGCATCGTCGAACTCTCCAAGGCCTATCCCGGCGGCACCTTCGAGGCGAAGGGCAACTACAGCGAGTTCCTGCGCCGCCGCGAGGAGTTCCTCGACGCCCAGCTTGCGGCGCAGGCGACGCTCGCGAACCGCGTTCGACGCGACGACGCCTGGCTCAAGCAGGGCGTGCAGGCGCGACGCACCCGCACCCAGAGCACCGTCGATGCCGCCGCCGCGCGTCGCGAGGCGCTCTCGGATTCGCGGGAGCGGACCGCGGCGCCGCACCGTTCGGCGTCGATCGAGTTCCAGGCCACCGAGCGCCGCACGCGAAAGCTCGTCTCGCTCGAAGGCGTCGCGAAGTCGATGGGGGGACGCCGGCTCTTCCAGTCGCTCGAACTCGAACTGTCGCCCGGCGATCGACTGGGGCTGCTCGGCCCGAACGGCTCCGGCAAGACCACGCTGCTTCGCGTGATCTCCGGCGAGCTCGCTCCGGATGCCGGCCTCGTCGAGCGGGCTCACGGACTGCGGACGATCGTCTTCAGCCAGCATCGCGGCGCGCTCGATCCCGCGAAGACGCTGCAGGAGTCGCTCTGCCCGATCGGCGATCACGTCGACTTTCGTGGCGGGGCGATCCACGTCACCGCGTGGGCCAAGCGCTTCCTCTTCGAGGCGAGCCAGTTGCCCACGCCGGTGCGGAATCTCTCCGGTGGCGAACAGGCCAGGCTCCTCGTCGCCAACCTGATGCGCGAGCGCGCGGACGTGCTCCTTCTCGACGAGCCGACCAACGACCTCGACATCCCCTCGCTCGAGGTGCTCGAGGCGGCCCTGCTCGAGTTCGCGGGCGCGATCGTGCTCGTCACGCACGACCGCTTCATGCTCGAGCGGGTGGCGACGGAGTTCGTCGGGCTCCTGCCCGACGGCACCGCACGGCGCTTCGCCTCGGTCGAGCAGTGGGAGCGTGGGGCGGAGTCCGCCTCGGCGACGCCGGCTTCGAACACCGCTTCGGCGGCGGCGAAGCCTCCCGCCGAGCAGCGATCGAACGAACCCAAGCCGACGCGTCGCAAGCTCTCCTACAAGGACCAGCGCGAGTACGACGGCATGGAGGCGGCGATTCTCGAGGCCGAGCAGGAGGCGGAGCGGCTCGAAGCGCTCACCCGCGATCCCGCGACGCTCGCCGACCACGCCCGATCCGCCGCCGCGTACGCGCAACTCGCGGCGGCCACCGATCGCGTGAAGGCGCTCTACGAGCGATGGGCGCAACTCGAGGCGATGCAGGGGGGATGAGTCGGCGGACCGGCGCCGCCGATCCCGCGTCGGGAAGGTCCGTCGAGTTCCCGTCCATCAACGACCACGGCGGCCCCGGTGCGGGACCGCCGTCGATCGTTCTCCCCAACGAAGAGCCGTCTGGTTGCTGCGCGATTCAGCCGCGACGGCGTCGCGAGGCGAGGCCCGCGAGGCCGAGCAGGGCGACCGCACCGGGAGCCGGCACGATCGTGTACTCCAGGAACAGGCCGGAGGTCGACGGATCGCCCCAGCCGGAGGTGGCAGGATCCATCCGAGACAGATGGTCCACGCCGGGATCGCTTCCGCCGCCGCCGCTCGTGGCGACGTCGAAACGGAAGGAGTCGCCGATGCCGAGTCCGAGCCATGCCAGGGAAACGGAGAACGAGACGCGGTTGGTACCGGTCTGGGTCTGGTCGTTGCTGGTCGTGCTGTCGAGGACCCACGCGCCGCCATCCCAAGACCAGTTCTGGGCGTTGTTGTCCGGGGCGTCGACCCAGGAGCCGATGTATCGATCGATCTCTCTGGTGAGGTTGATGGGCCGGCCCCAGGCGTTGCTCGTGGTGCCGCCGTCGACGGTGTCGAAGAAGAGCAGATACTTGGTCCAGCTCTGATAGCCGACGGTCTCGATGGTGATGCAGACGGTCGTGTCGTCGTTGCAGACCGACACGTTCGCGATGTCGAGATTCGTGAAGCCGTTGTCGAAGAGATCGCCAGTGGCGTCGGGATAGTCCAGGCCGTAGCCGGCGACTCCGGTCGATGCGATCGCCATGGACAGGGAGAGGGCAAAGGCCTTCATGGTCTTTCTCCAGCGCAAGGAAGATGAACGGTCAAGGGATGGGAACACCGGCGCGGGGGACGGGAATGACCCCCACACGACTCGTGAAAACTAGCCACGAAACCGAGGTGGGCAAATGCAAAGTGGTCGATTTGGGGGAGCGGGCGATGGGCCGATCGGCCCGGACCGACCAGCCGGTTGGTCGAAGGGGCGGATGGGATCGCCAAGCACCGGCGACCGTCGTTCGGATGATCGGGTCAGGACTCCCTCGCCGCCCACGGTCCGCCGATCGAAGGCCACCCGAGCGACGTCCGCAAACGCCGTCGTCTGCCTTCGGGTTGGTGGCTCCCAGGTGCCGGCAGGGAGGGCCTGCGACGGTCGACGCCCGTGCGAGGCGCTTGGCGTGTGATCTGAATGGCGGCCGAAGGGGCGGTAATCGTGATCGCGACGCGCCGGCCTCGGTGCCGCGTCCGCCCGGCGACGGCGGCGGCGAAGCCTCCCGCTGAGCAGCGACCGGTCGACTCCAAGCCGACGCGTCGCAAGCTCTCCTACAAGGACCAGCGCGAGTACGACGGCATGGAGGCGGCGATTCTCGAGGCCGAGCAGGAGGCGGAGCGGCTCGAAGCGCTCACCCGCGATCCCGCGACGCTCGCCGACCACGCCCGATCCGCCGCCGCGTACGCGCAACTCGCGGCGGCCACCGATCGCGTGAAGGCGCTCTACGAGCGATGGGCGCAACTCGAGGCGATGCAGGGGGGATGAGTCGGCGGACCGGCGCCGCCGATCCCGCGTCGGGAAGGTCCGTCGAGTTCCCGTCCATCAACGACCACGGCGGCCCCGGTGCGGGACCGCCGTCGATCGTTCTCCCCAACGAAGAGCCGTCTGGTTGCTGCGCGATTCAGCCGCGACGGCGTCGCGAGGCGAGGCCCGCGAGGCCGAGCAGGGCGACCGCACCGGGAGCCGGCACGATCGTGTACTCCAGGAACAGGCCGGAGGTCGACGGATCGCCCCAGCCGGAGGTGGCAGGATCCATCCGAGACAGATGGTCCACGCCGGGATCGCTTCCGCCGCCGCCGCTCGTGGCGACGTCGAAACGGAAGGAGTCGCCGATGCCGAGTCCGAGCCATGCCAGGGAAACGGAGAACGAGACGCGGTTGGTACCGGTCTGGGTCTGGTCGTTGCTGGTCGTGCTGTCGAGGACCCACGCGCCGCCATCCCAAGACCAGTTCTGGGCGTTGTTGTCCGGGGCGTCGACCCAGGAGCCGATGTATCGATCGATCTCTCTGGTGAGGTTGATGGGCCGGCCCCAGGCGTTGCTCGTGGTGCCGCCGTCGACGGTGTCGAAGAAGAGCAGATACTTGGTCCAGCTCTGATAGCCGACGGTCTCGATGGTGATGCAGACGGTCGTGTCGTCGTTGCAGACCGACACGTTCGCGATGTCGAGATTCGTGAAGCCGTTGTCGAAGAGATCGCCAGTGGCGTCGGGATAGTCCAGGCCGTAGCCGGCGACTCCGGTCGATGCGATCGCCATGGACAGGGAGAGGGCAAAGGCCTTCATGGTCTTTCTCCGTGCGAGTGGTTGGGCGAGCCGGGAAGGGAACGTGCGGCCGGATCCGCAGGGACTCCGGAACCGCCCCGAAACGTAGCTCCGGATCGAAGGTCGGCAAATGCAAACCGGCGCGTTCGTGCGGGTCGAGGGGGTTGGAAGGGGTTTCGATCGCGGTTACCCGGACCTCGCGTGCGGGGACTCGCTCGAATCGACGCGTCGTCCCCACGACCGCATGATGGTCCGTCCATGACCGCATCCATGATTCTCCCCGACGCCGTGATCGCCGCCGGTCCATCGACTCGGCGCCGCCCGAGTGGAGCGGCGCTCGCCGCGGCCCTGTCTGGCGCAGCCCTGATCGGGCAACCGGCCAACGCCGCGACGAACGATGTCGCCGCACTTGGTCCCGTGATCGGCCACGTCGACGAGCATTCCGCGCGAGTCTGGTTTCGCCCCGCCCAAGCGGATCGCCATCATCGAGCGTGGCGGTGCGCAGCGGTGGCGTCCGACGGTCGCGCCGCCGCGATCGGCGAGGCCACGCCCGATCCCGACCACGACTTCACGATGGTCTTCGATCTGGACGGTCTGCTTCCAGGCACCCGCTACGAGGTCGAAGTCGCCGGGCCGGCCGTGGAATCGCCGCATCGGGCGTCCTTCACCACGGCGCCGCCGGTCTCGGTGCCGAGTCGGGTGGTGCTCGGCCTCGGTTCCTGCGCAGCGTCCAAGCCCGAGGCGATCTGGGACCGCATCCTCGAGGAGGGCTGCGAGGGCTTCGTCTTTCTCGGCGACACGCCCTACATCGACACCGATCGGCTGGTGCTGGCGCGGGAGCGGCATCGCGCGTTCCTCGCGCCGCCCGAGATCGCGCGGCTGCTCGCCTCGATGCCGACGTGGTGGACCTGGGACGATCACGACTTCGGCGTGAACGACGGCCACGGCGACTTCCATGGCAAGCATGTCGCTCGGACCGCCTTCACGGAGTACCGCGCGAACGCCACGTTCGGGCAGCAACTCGACGGCACGCCGAGCACCGACCGCTTCGGCGGAGGACGCGGCATCCACACTTCGTTTCGTCGCGGGCCGATCGAGGTGTTCCTGCTCGACCCGCGTTGGTTCAGCCGCACGGAACCAAGCTGGGCCGATCCGGACAAGCCGACGTGCCTCGGCGAGCGGCAGTGGGCGTGGCTGCAGCGAAGCCTTCGCGAGAGCGACGCGCCCTTCAAGGTGCTCGCGACGGGCATGATCTGGACCGACAAGGGCAACGCCGAGCTCGACGACTGGCACACCTACGCGCACGAGCGCGACGCGATCTTCGACTTCATCGCGAAGGAGCGGATTCCCGGGGTGGTGCTCGTCGGCGGCGACATCCACGTCTCGCAGGCGATGCGCCACCGCGACCGCGTGGGCTACGACCTCTGGCACTTCGTCACGAGCCCGCTGCACGAGAAGACGATCCCGAGCCTCGACGCGCCGCATCCCGACAAGGTCTTCAGCGCGGCGGAGCCCAACACCTTCCTCAAGCTCACCGCCGACTCGACCGGCCGCGAGCCCACGCTGCACGCCGAGTGGGTCGCCCTCGACGGCCGACGGCTCTTCGAGACGCGGCTCTCGGCGAGCGACCTTGGCTGGCCGGCGGCGTCTCATGAACAGGCGCCGGATTCCTGAGCGGATCGGGTCTTCAGGGCACTCGCCACGCCGACGGCTGGATCGAGCGCGAAGGTTGGCGCGGATCGTCCGCTTCCCGCGGGACGGGCGGGATCCGAACACCCCGAAATGTCGAGTTCCCGCTTGATCGCGGCATGCGTTCGGGGCACGCTGAGGGGCTCGTTGCACTTCCGGACACTCCTGGAGAAGGAACGTCCCATGACCGCTCGATCGATCGTCTGCCCGCTTGCCTCGCTCGCCGCCGCCGCCCTGATCGGGCTGGCCCCGTCGGCCTCGGCGGCGGACGTCTCGTACACCTTCACCTTGACCGGCGCCTCGGGCACGTTTGCCGGTGGTGCCTTCGACGATGTCACCGTCGCGTGGACGCTCTTCGCCGACACCGAGGATGTGCAGCCCGGCTCGCCGCGCGGCTTCAACGTGCGTCCGCTCTCCGGAACGGTGTTGGTCGACGACGTCGCCTCCGACATGACCGCGGCGCTCGTCGCGAACTCCGCGGTCTGGACCTACACCAACGAGAGCCAGGGGCTTCGCATCGGATTCGGCATCTGGGAGCCCTTCGAGAGCTTCACCTCGGGCAGCTACGAGGGGCCGCTCGGCTGGAACATGCAGACCTCCTTCAGCGGAAGCGCGGTCGGCACCGAGAGCATCCTGCGGGCGATCCAGGACGACGGCATCGCGACCGATGCCGGACTTCTGCTCGTCACCGCCTACTCGACCGCGTCCTTCTCGGCGGTCGTGGTGCCGGCACCGGGCGTGCTGGCGTCGATGGCATTCGCGGGACTCGCGTCGCGGCGGCGCCGTCGCTGAGCCGATCCCTACGCGGAGCGGTCGGCAGTCGTCGTCCGGATCGTTCGCAGGGCACCGAGGTGAAGGCGGTCGGGCGGGGCGTCGGCTAGATTCCGCGTCCCATGCCCACCAACAGCCTGCCGATCCTCTCCTTCGTCGCCGACAACTACCGCAACTTCAACGCCCGCGCGACCCGCGATGCGCTCTACGCCTACTGGGACCATGTCTCGCAGGGCGGACGCATGTTCTGGGCCGTCGCCGGCGCGATGAGCTCGGCGCAGCTCGGCATCTCGCTCGCGCCGGCGATCCGGGCGGGGCTCGTCCACGGGCTCTCGGTGACCGGGGCGAACCTCGAGGAGTCGCTCTTCCGGCTCGTGGCCCACGAGAGCTACAAGGACTTCCCCGAGTACCGCTACCTCACCAAGCAGGACGACACGCGGATCCTGAAGCAGCGGATGCGCCGCGTGACCGACACGAGCATCCCCGAGGACGAGGCGTTCCGCGCCGTCGAGAAGATCCTCGTGCCGATGTGGAAGCGGGCGAGCGAGCGCGGCGAGCGGCGCTTCTGGCACGAGTACTTCTACGAGCTGATCCTGCGGCTGCCGAAGTCGATCTTCGAGGGCGACCCCTCGCAGTGCTGGCTGCTCGAGGCGGCGAAGGCGAAGCTGCCCATGGTGGTGCCGGGCTGCGAGGACTCGACCTTCGGCAACATCTTCGCCTCGCACGTCAAGCATGGCGACTGCAGCGCGTCGATCGTCAAGAGCGGCATCGAGTCGATGGCGCAGTTCTACGACGACTACCGCGAGCTCTCGAAGGGCCGCGGGGTCGGCTTCTTCCAGATCGGCGGCGGCATCGCCGGCGACTTCCCGATCTGCGTGGTGCCGTCGATCAAGTACGACCTCGAGAAGCCGGTGAAGCCCTGGGCCTACTTCTGCCAGATCTCCGACTCGACGACCTCCTACGGCTCGTACTCGGGCGCGACGCCCAACGAGAAGATCACGTGGGACAAGCTGACCGAGAAGACGCCGATGTTCGTCATCGAGTCCGACGCGACGATCGTCGCGCCGCTCATGCTGCAGGCGCTCCTCGAGGCGAAGGCGAACCCCAAGGCCGCCGATCGGATCATCGCCGCGAGCCGCAAGGAGACGAAGCGGTTCCTCGCGAAGGCCCGCTGAGATCGGGGCCGCCGCGATGGACCGATTGAATCAGGAGGATCCCGTGGACGTCGACCGCTCGCTACTCGCGCTGCCCGTCGGATCGGAACTCAATGCGGCGATGGACCTCCTGAACCGGGAGCCGGGGCCGCGGTACGTGCCGGGCCGGAGCATCCCGCTGCCCGCCTCCGTGAGCGACTCGTTCCGTGAGACGATCGCGATGCCCTACCGCGCGTCGGAGTGGATGCTGACGCCGGCGGATGCCGCGGGTTGGCGCGACGCGGTGGCGACGCTCGCGAAGGAGTCGACGCCGTTCGTCCTGAAGATCGTGGAGAAGCTCGGGGTCACCTATCGGCACACGACGATCGATGGCGTCTCGGCCTACGAGGTTTCGCCGAAGGAGATCGCGCCTCGCCACGCGAACCGTCTGGTGGTGGACACCCACGGCGGCGGCTACGTCTTCAATCCCGGCGAGGCATGCCTGCTGGAGCCCGCGGTGATCGCCGCGACGTGCGGCATCAAGGTGCTGGCCGTCGACTACCGCATGCCGCCGGATCACCCCTTCCCGGCGGCGCTCGACGATGCGGTCGCGGTCTGGAAGGCGGTGATCTCGGCGCGGCCGGTCTCTCAGGTCGCGCTCGCCGGAGGCTCCGCGGGCGGTGGGCTCGCGATGGCGACGGTGCTTCGGCTGAAGGAGGAGGGGATCCCACTTCCCGCGGCGCTCGCGCTGCAGACCCCATGGGCGGATCTCTCCGAGTTCGGCGACACCATCCGCACCAACGAGTGGATCGACAACGTGCTCGTGAGCTACCGCGGCGCCGCAATGCGGGCTGCGCCGCTCTACGCCGCAGGCCGAGATCTCGGAGATCCCTTGCTCTCGCCGCTCCGGGGAGATCTCTCCGGCTTCCCGCCGACGATCCTCTTCTCCGGGACCCGCGACCTCTTCCTGAGCCTCGCGGTGCTCGTGCATCGCAAGCTTCGACGCGCGGGCGTCGAGGCCGACCTGCACCTCGCCGAAGGCGCGTCGCACTTCAGCTACTTCATCAACCCCTTCGCGCCGGAGTCGCAGGAACTCTTCGCGGAGATGTCCGGCTTCCTCGATCGGCATCTCGCGGGGTGAACAAGCGGGGCGCGTCGCCGCGCCGGATCACGGCGAGGCGGACGAGGCGTCCTGCACCGCGTAGGCGACCCGCAGCGCCGCGAGCCGGGCGAGCATCGCCTGCTCGAGCGCCGCATGCTCGGGATTGCCGGCGAGATTCTCGCGCTCGGTCGGATCGACGTCGAGGCGGTAGAGCTCGACCAGCGGAGCGCCATCCTCGCCGAGCAGATCGAGGTACCGAATGAGCTTGGCGTTCGCGGTGGCGACGCCCTCGTGCCGCGGCACGGTGTGGGCGCCGCGCGACTCCTCGAACCGGTAGTAGACCGCGTCGCGCAGGGCCTCGGCCGCGCCCGCGTCGCTGCGCAGCACCGGCACGAGGCTTCGCCCCTGCATATCGGCGGGACTCTCGACCCCGGCGGCTTCGAGAAAGGTCTGCGCGAAGTCGAGGTTCTGGGCGAGGGCGTCCGAGGTGGTGCCGGGCCTGATCGTCCCGGGCCAGCGCACCACAAGCGGAGCGCGGAAGCTGGGCTCGTACATCCACCGCTTGTCGTACCAGCCCTGCTCGCCGAGGTACCAGCCCTGGTCGCTCGTGTAGACGACGATGGTGTCGTCGGCGATGCCGAGGCGATCGAGCGCGTCGAGGATGCCGCCGACCGAATCGTCGACGCCCTGCGCGGTGCGGAGGTAGTTCTTCGCATAGCGCTGGAACTTCCACAGCGCGAGTTCGCGCTCGCTCATGCCCTCGATCGAAGCGGCCAGCGCCGCGTTCTCCTCCGCATCGGCGGCGGCATAGGCCTCGAGGGCTTCCGTTGGCACCCGCTTCAGTTCGTTCGCCATCCAGCGATCGAGTCCCGCGACCTCCTCCGCCGGGAAGAGCGACGCCGGATCGACCTTGAGGTCGTAGAGCCACGCGAGATCGCGGTCGATCTGCATCTTCTGGAGCGAGCCCGCGGACGACCGGAAGTCCGGCGCATCGAAGAAGCTCCCCGGCACCGGGAGATCGCCGTCGCGAAGGAGCGGAAGGTGGCGGGGCAGGGGCATCCAGTTCCGGTGCGGCGCCTTGTGATGCACCATCAGCAGGAACGGCTCGCCGCGCTTCGCGCCTTCGGCGAGCGCCTCGAGCCTGCCGACCGCCGCCTCGTGGATGAGATCGGTGGTGTGGCCGTTCCGCCGAGCCTTCGCGCCGTCGACGACCAGCACCGGGTTCCAGTAGTCGCCCTGCCCGACGAGGATCTCCGATCGATCGAATCCGGTCGGCTCGCTCGAGAGGTGCCACTTGCCGACGACCTCGGTGCGATAGCCGGCCTGCTGCAGCAGCTTCGGAAAGGTCTGCTGGGAGCCGTCGAACTTCTGGTCGTTGGTGGCGAAGCCGTGCTGGTGGCAATGCTTGCCGGTGAGGATCGTGGCCCGCGAGGGCCCGCAGATCGCGTTGGTGACGCTCGCGCGATCGAACCGCATGCCCTCCCGCGCGATCCGATCGATGCCCGGAGTCTCGATCCGTCCCGGCGCCGCCGACGCCCCGTAGCAGGAGATCGCCTGCATGCAGTGGTCGTCGGCCATGATGAAGACGATGTTGGGGCGATCTTCGCGCTGCTCGGCAAGGGCAGGGCGAGCCGCGATCGTCGCGATCGCCGCGACGAGCAGGAGTCCGAGTCTCATGGACGAATCGTAGTGGGACGCAGCCGCCCGGCGCGGCGTCGTCGCGGGCGGTCACGCCGGCGGTTCGACCAGCATCGCGCGAAGACGGTCGGAATCCTCGTCGCGCCAGGCGAGGAGCAGCTTCGGCTCCGGGCCGTCGAGCCTCAACAGACGAGGGAATCCGGCCATCCGCCCCGGGCTCATGGGAACCACGAACACCGTCTCGCCGAGAGATCCATCGCGTCGCACCCGACGCAGCGCGATCGAGCCTCGATCCTTCTTCGGCGGGAGCGATGCGGCGAGCCCCGTGGCCGGCGCGGTTCGATCCACCCAGCAGGCGATCGCATCGCCGGACGGCAGCATCACGACATCCGTCCGGCCGAGGCCCGTGGTCGAGAGTTCAAGCGGCGGGCCGAACGTGGCTCCGCCGTCGACGCTGCGGGCCGCGAGGGTTCGCGGCGGGCTCGGATCGTCGGGATCTCCGGCGGCGGCGGTGAACCACGCCACGCAGACCTGCGCGTTGATCGCATCGACGGCGGGCCCGTTGACCGGGCAACCCGGCATGATCCACCCGTCGCGCGCGACCGGCATCGGCGAGGTCCATCGCGAGCCGTCGCGACGCACGATGAAGATGTCGCGCTCCTCGTTCGGCCCGCGATCGCGGTAGACGACGATGGGCCCTTCGCTCGTCAGCACGGCGTCGGTCGCGCAGCATTCGCAGACGCGTCCGTCGAGACCGGTCGACGCGACCGGCTCGCTCGGCGCGGGACGTTCCGCGTGGAGCGTTGCGGTGCGAAGCGTCATCGCGCCGCCCGCGGCGTCGTGTCCGTGTCCATGCCCGTCGCCGGCCGCCTGCTCCGGCATCTCGCGTCCATCGAGCCAGACCGCGAGCATGCCGCCGTCGACGGGAACCATCGAGACGAATCCGTGCTCGACCGCCCGAGTGTCGTCGTGCAGCCATCCAAGATCCTGCCACGACTTGCCGTCGTCGGTCGATCTCGAGAGCCGCACGCCGTAGGCGTAGGTGCCCGCCGCGATCTTGCGCAGGTCGTGGGCGAGCAGCGAGCCGTCCGCGAGTCGACGCACCGCGGGACGATCGGCCCAGTTCGCGAAGAGGTCCGATCGATCCGCGACGGTTCGTGGGGCGGTCCACGGCGGATCGGCGGCGGGATCGAAGCGGCTGAAGCGGATCGCGGCGCCGGTCTCGCGGGGCTCGATCCAGGTCGCGATCGCGCCGCGTCCGTCGCCGACGAGCTCCACCGCGAATGCCCCGGGGGCTGCCGGCGGGTCGGACGGGATCGGAGGCATCGCGGCCGCGGCGCCGAGAGCGAGGGCCGCCGCCATCGCGATCGGGAGCACGCGACGAAGGGAGCATCGATCGAAGGAGGCGGTCATGGCGGCAAGTTCTACCCTCGGGATCCGCCCGACACGATCCGCGTCCCCTCACGGCTCGCGGGATCGGCGATACTCCCGCGCGTGACACCGCCACCCACCCACGTGCATCAGCTCGTCTCGCGGCCGGAGGGGGTCGCGAACCTCGTCTCCGCCGAACTCGCTCGCACCGGGGGACTGCTCCGGCTCGCCCCGTGCTGGGTGCCGCGATCGTTCCTGCAGCCGGGACGGCGCCTCAAGCTGCATCCGGACGATCTCTACGCCTTCGGCCTCGATCGCGGCGGCATCGACGAACGCTGGTTCGCCTCGACGACCGAGGCCGCCAACGAGAACCGCACGCCCGACGAGGGACTCTCATGGTGCGTGGTCGGCGGCGAGCGCTTCACGCTCAAGCAGGCGGTCGCCGAGTGCGGCGCTCAGCTCGTCGGCGATCGAATCTGGTCGAAGTACCGGCGCTGGCCGGTCTACGCGAAGTTCTTCGACAACATGGGCCCGATCCCGCACCACATGCATCAGGACGATGCCCAGGCGGCGCTGGTGGGCCACGAGGGGAAGCCCGAGGCGTACTACTTCCCGCCGCAGCACAACCGCGTCGGCAACAACTTTCCGCACACCTACATGGGCTTGGCGCCCGGCACCACCAGGGCCGACGTCCGGCGATGCCTCGAGCGCTGGAACACGGGCGACAACGGGATCCTCGATCTCGCGCAGGCCCACCGCCTCGAGGTCGGCACGGGCTGGATCATGGAGCCGCGGGTGCTGCACGCGCCGGGTTCGCTCTGCACCTACGAGCCGCAGTGGGGCAGCGACGTGTTCGCGATGTACCAGTCGCTCGTCGAGGGGCGTCCGGTGCCGTGGGAGCTGCTCGTCAAGGACATGCCGAAGGATCGCCATCGCGATCTCGACTTCATCGTCGATCAGCTCGACTGGGAGAAGAACCTCGATCCGCAGTTCAAGACCCATCGCCATCTTCTGCCGATCGTCGCGTCCTCGGGCGAGGGCTGGTCGGACCGCTGGGTGATCTACGGCCGCTTCGACGGCTTCGAGCCCTTCACGGCGAAGGAGCTCGTCGTGGAGCCAGGCTGCTCGGCCACCATCTCCGACCGCGGCGCCTACGGGCTGATCTGCGTGCAGGGAATCGGCACGATCAACGGCGAGCCGCTCTCGAGCCCGAGCATGATCCGATTCCGCGAACTCACCGACGACGAATGGTTCTGCACCGAAGACGGGGCGAGGAAGGGCGTCGTCTTCGAGAACCGCTCCGCGGTCGAACCCCTCGTCTGCCTTCGCTACTTCGGTCCGGAGGTCCATCCCGACGCGCCCCGCGTGGGCGATGCTCGGGCGCACTGAACCCGTTTCAGGAGAAGGAACGCGCGATGAAGCTTCACAACGCCATGTGGCCCGGGCTCGTCGGCAAGGAGCCGGGCACCGACCATCCGCCCATCTCCCTCGAGCGCATGCTCGAACTGACTGCCGGCGCGTCGGCGAACGGACTCTCGTTCGATGGCGTCGACCTGTTTCTCTTCCACCCGCATGTCGATCCGGATGCGAGCGTGTCCGATCTGCGGCGCTTGGCCGACACGATCGCCGCGAAGGGGCTCGCGGTCGGATCGCTCGTCGCGCCGGTCTGGCCGGGCACGGTCGGCGACAGCGCGATGGGCTCGATCGAGCAGCGGGCCCGATTCATCGACGCGGTCCGCAAGGCCTGCCGCATCGCGCGGATCCTGAACGAGCACGGCGTGCGCCGCTACGGGGTCATCCGCATCGACAGCGCCACGCCGACCAAGGCCGCGGCGAAGCATCCTGCGCAGGCGATTCGCCGCATCGCGGCCACCTTCCGCGAAGCGGGCATGGTGGCCGCCGGCCACGGCGAGCGGCTTGCGGCGGAAGGGGAGGTCTGCTGGGCCGGCATGCACTCGTGGAAGGCGATGCTCGATCTGCTCGAGGCGGTGGACCTGCCCGGAACCGTCGGCTTCCAGGCGGACTTGGCGCACACCTACCTCTACCTGCTCGGCGTGAACGCCCCGAAGTGGGCGCTGCTCGAGGAGCCGTACACCGCGAAGCAGTTCGACAAGGCCTACGCGAAGCTCCTCGACAAGTTGCGGCCGTGGACGATCGACTTCCACGTCGCCCAGAACGACGGCTCCGTGCACGGCACCGGTGCCCACGACAAGACCGGTCGGCACTGCCCGGCGGACGATCCGAACGGAAGGCTCGACATCCCCGCCTGCGGCGCGAAGTGGCTCGAGGGCGCCGAAGGACGCGGCATCCGCCATCTCTGCTGGGACGGCTGCATGTTCCCGAACGAGCTGCTCGAGAAGCAGGAGACCTGGAACACGGTGCTCCGCACCATGATCGCGGTGCGCGACGCCCATGTCGCCACCCTCGGAGACGCGAAGCCATGAGCGCCCGGGATCTCCGCATCGGACTCGTCGGCTACGGCTTCATGGGCCGCGCCCACGCGAACGCCATTCGTCAGGTGCCGCACTTCTTCCCGGGCACCCGCAAGCCGGTGCTGCAGGCGGTGTGCGGGCGCGACGCGACGAAGGTCGGGGCGTTTGCCGAAGCGTGGGATGCATCGTCCGTCGAGACCGACTGGCGGCGGCTCGTCGAGCGCGACGACGTCGACGCGATCGACATCTGCACGCCCAACGACTCGCACATGGAGATCGCGCTCGCGTGCATCGCCGCCGGCAAGATGGTGCTGTGCGAGAAGCCGCTCGCCCTCGACGGCGCGCAAGGGCGCCGCATGGTCGAGGCGGTCGAGGCGTCGGGGCTGCCGAACCTCGTCTGGTTCAACTACCGCTTCCTGCCGGCGGTGACGCTCGCCCGGAACATCGTCGCGGCGGGCGAACTCGGCAAGGTCTTCCACTATCGCGCCAACTTCCTCCAGGACTGGACGATCTCCGCGGAGGTGCCGCAGGGCGGCGCGGGGCTCTGGCGTCTCGATGCGAAGGTCGCGGGCTCCGGCGTCACCGGCGACCTGCTTGCCCACTGCATCGACACCGCCCGCTGGATCAACGGCGAGATCGTCTCGGTCTCCGCGATGACCGACACCTTCGTGAAGGAGCGGGTGCACACCGCGACCGGGCGTCCCGAGCCGGTCGGCATCGACGACGCCTGCGCGTTCCTCGCCCGCTTCGCCAACGGCTCGATGGCGGTCTTCGAGTCGACGCGGTACGCCCGCGGCCACAAGGCGCTCTACACGTTCGAGATCAACGGCGAGCACAAGTCGCTCGCCTGGGATCTGCACGACCTCAACCGCCTCGCCTACTTCGACCATGGCGTCGCCGGCGATCGGCGAGGTTGGAGCAGCATCCACTGCACCGACGGCGATCATCCGTACGCGGGCAAGTGGTGGGTGCCGGGCCTGTGCCTCGGCTACGAGCACTCGTTCGTGCACGGGCTGCACGAGTTCCTGCGGCGGCTCGACGATCCGTCGGTCGAGCGACGCTATCCGGACTTCCGAGATGCGCTCGCCACGCAGCTCGTCTGCGACGCGGTGCTCGCCTCGGCGCGGGAGCGGCGCTGGATCGATGTGCCGTCGGCGTGATCGCGGCTTGAAGGCTCGCCCTACCGCGTGATGCGTCGCGCCTCGTGGCGGGCGACGAGCGGGTCCCATTCCGGACCGAACGCCCAGTCGTAGTGTCGCCAGCGGCCGATCGAGCCGCGATGGATCGGCGCGCGGACCTGGGCGTGGCTCAGCGTGTAGGCGGTGCGCGGGTTGGACTCGGGCTTCAGCACGGCGTCGTCGAGTTCGAGGCCGAGTAGCCGCAGGCAGCGAGAAGCCTCGCGGGACGGGTTGTCCACGAGGTCCTCGTAGACGACCACCTCGTGCTCGAGCCCGAACGTCGCGAGGGCCTCGGGCAGCAGGGCGTCGTGCGCCTCGATGACCCGGCGGATCGAGTCGAGGCTCGCGGTCCATCCATCGCGATGCGGATCGAAGTAGGAGAGGAAGACGCTGATCGCGAGATCGCGTGGATCTCGAAGGAGGCTCAGGCACTTGGCGCCGGGCAGCACCGCGGCGATCACGGGGAGCACCCGCCACGCGAAGAGGGTCTTGTCGAGCGCCCACGTCGCGCCGGGGCGCCGATGGCGGCCGACGCCGTCGAGGTAGGCCTGCTGCACGACGTTCGCCTCCGCGGCGGTGAGCATCGCGAGCGCCCTCCCGAGCTTGCCGATCGCTGCGAGCGACTCGAAGGCGTCGCGGATGCCGCGGTGCTCGCCGATCGCCCCGATCGCCGGATGCCCGTCGAGCATCTGTTCGAGCAGAGTCGTTCCGCTGCGCGGCAGGGCGACGAGGATCGCGACCTCGTCGACGCGTGAAGCCTGGGGCGTGAACCAGCGGCCGACCTTCGCGAGCATGTCGCGCTGGCCCTGCAGCGGGGCGAGCATGGCCTCGAGATCGAAGGGCGAACCCGTCGAGGCGTGCAGACGCGTTGCGAGGTCGAACGCTTCGCGATGACGGCCCGCCCGGTCGAGCCGCGTCACTGCGTCGAAGCCGATGACCCGTCGGATCGCCGGCGGCGCGTCGCGCTCGGCGAGACGCAGGATCGTCGCGAGCGACTGGCTTGGGTCGGCCTCCGCCGCGCCCCGGGCGTGATGGAAGGCGTGGCGCGGGTCGTCCTGCCACGCGACCGGGCGGGCGGTCTCGGCTCGCAGATCGTCGAGGCGTCCGGCGATGAAGAGCGTGTCGCAGAGGGCCATCGAGGCTTCGCGGGCGAGGGGGCTCGAGCCGTGCGCGACCTCGCGAAGTCGCTCGATCGCGCGATCGACGCGGCCGAACGATGCGTCGATCTGGCCGCCGAGGAAGAGGACTCGGTCATCCTGCGGCGCGATCGCCGCAGCCGACTCGGTCGCCCGGTCCGCCTCGTCGAGCCGATCGATCGCCATCGCGACCTTCGCCACGGCAAGCCAGGCGACCGGGTCGCGGGGAGCCTTGGCCGCGACGCGCTCCGCGAGCAGCCGGGCGTCGTGCAGGCGTCCGGCGGCGAGGTGGCTCTCGACGGCGGCGAGGTCGGCGGGCGAGGCGGGCATCGAGGAGCACTATCGGCGTGCGGGCGAGGCGGGGTGCGAAAACGCCCGCAGCGCACGCGAAGCGCGGCACTCGGACGCCGACCGCGCGTTCACCAGCCGTGGAAGAGCAGGATCGCGCCGATCGAGAGGATGAAGTAGGGGACGAGCGCCGCGGCGCCCGCGTAGTCCTTCGCCATCCGCTGGCCGAAGAAGAGCATCACGAGGTTGAGGGAGGCCAGCTGTGCGGCACCCAGAGCGAGGGCGGTCGAACTCCCGAAGGCGATCTGCACGGCCCCCGCGAGCGCCAACGCCCCGGCGGCGCACTCGGTGAGCGTGATCACGCCGAGCATCGGCACGACCTGCCCGCGGAGCGGGCTCTTCGCGAAGTGGCCGACGAGCCACTCGCGGTTGCCCTTGAAGTCGACCACCTTGTCGAGGCCCGACTGCAGAAAGAGGATCGCCAGCAGCACTGCGGTCAGCAGTTGGGCGGAGACGATCGGGTCGAGCAGTCGTTCGAGCATCGGGATGGCACCTCCGGCTCGGATCCTACAGAGGGTCGGAGGGGGCTTCCGCTGTTCGGCGTCCCCCTCCGAACCGGCTCCCGATCCGCGACGAGGCTACTCGAGGCGCGACATCGCGCGAGGGAGGTTGCGCCATCGGCGCTGCGGCCCGAGTCAGGCTTCGGCACGCTCACGATCGCGAGACCGGCTCAAGCCGCCACGATCCAGCCCCCACCTCGCCCGCCAGTCGATCAATCGCCGTCTCGAGCAGGCGCCGTCGATTCGCGGGCGGCTTCGGCTCCCACCAGGGGCCTCGCACGACGAGGACCCCCGCCGCTCGATCGAAGCGCGGATCGATCCGCCCGACGAGGCGATCGCCCAAGAGCAGCGGCAGCACGTAGTAGCCGTGCAGCCGCTTCGCCTGCGGGACGAACGCCTCGAAGCGGTACTCGAAGTCGAAGAGCCGAGAAAGCCTTCGGCGGTCTCGCACCAGCGGATCGAACGGCGACAGGGGAACGATCGCCTCGGACTCGATCGGCCCGGCCAGCGATCGCCACTCGGGAGTCGCGAACGCCTCGGTGACCCGATCGCCGCTCGCGCTCTCGACCGCGACGGGGACGACTTCGCCGCGGCGAAGCGCCTGCATCGCCCACGCTCGCACCGTCCCCACCGGCACCGCCGCGAAGAACGCCGCGATCTCCGTCGCGGTCGCGATGCCGAGCCGCGCGATCGCCTCGCGGCACGCCCAGTCGGCGTGCTCGCGCGACGAACTCGCCCGCGCCGCCGCCTCGGGCACCACGCGATCGAAGAGGTCGTAGACCTTCTCGAAGCCGTCTCGCGCGGCGATCGCGAGGCGACCGCACCGCCAGAGGTGCTCCGCGGCCGCCTTCTCGGGATGCCAGCTCCACCAGCCGCCGCCGCGATGGCCCTGCGGGGCTTCGAGGTCGCGGGTGCGAAGCGGGCCGTCTCGCCGCACGCGCCGCAGCACCGCACGAAGGGTCTTCTCGGGATCGCCTCCGAATCGCTCGTTCCACCAGGCGTCGTCTCTCGGCGCCTGCCGGTGGCGCCGGAAGCGATGCTTCCAGTGCTTCACCCACGCGGCCGGGATCACGCTCGCATCGTGAGTCCAGTGCTCGAACAGCGTCCGCGTCCCTTCAAGCCCATCTCGAAGATGCTCGCTCCGATAGCCGGCGAGGCGCGTCGCGAGGATCCGGTCGTGGGCGCGGTCGAGCACGTTGATCGAGTCGACCTGCACGTAGCCGAGCCGCTCGACCATGCGGCGTACCGCCGCCGGGCCCGATCGCGGCCGCGGGCCATCGAGCGCCTGCAGGCGAAGCAGCACCCGCCGCGCGTCGGCGGCGGAGAGCCGATCCGTCGGACCGGCGCGGGCCTCGACTCGGGGCCATGGGCGAGTGGGCATCCCGCCCATGATGCCGCAGGCGGCCTCATGGGCGGTGCGAGGCGTGGGAGCGGGGCGTGATGGGATCGCGGGAGTTCCGGTCGGGCTTGCCGGAATCGTGGCAACACGAACTCGAAAGCACGCTTTCAGAGTTGAGAGAGCGGTCCCGCTCTCGGCCGGGGGGGGGGGGGGGGGGG
>JBMTTG010000013.1:0-23447 GCA_049449095.1 Phycisphaerales bacterium
GGCTCCGCGGCCGGCTCCTTCGCCGCCCGCTCGATCGCGGCGGCGGCGAGCGAGCCGTCGCCGTGGACCTCCTCGACCTTGACCGCCACCCGCCGGGAGACGCCGCGCTGCGGCATGGTCACGCCGTAGAGCAGGTCGCAGTGGCTCATCGTGCGCTTGTGGTGGGTGATCACGATGAAGTGGCTGCGATCGAGGAAGGGCTTGATCGCCTGGCAGAACCGCTCGACGTTCGCCTCGTCGAGCGCGGCGTCGACCTCGTCGAGCACGCAGAACGGGGCGGGCCGGCTGCGGAAGATCGCCATGAGGAGCGCGACCGCGGTCATCGCCTTCTCGCCGCCGGAGAGCTGGTCGAGCACCCGCGGCTCCTTGCCGGGCGGCTTCGCGCGGATCTCGATCCCCGACTCGAGCCAGTCGATGCGGCCCTGCTCGTCGGGCACGAGCGCGAGCTCCGCGCTGCCGCCGCCGAAGAGCTTGCGGAACATCCCGTCGGTGCCGGCGAAGTGCTCGCGGACGCGGGTGAAGGTCTTCTCGAAGCGCACGCGGCTCACCTCGTCGAGGCGACCGATCAGCTCCTCGAGACGGCCCTTCGCCTCGTCGATGTCCTCGACCTGCTTCTTGAGATCGTCGTGGCGTCCCTCGAGCTGCGCGAGCTCCTCGATCGCGTCGAGGTTGACGTTGCCGAGCGCCGCGATCTCGCGCCGCAACTCCTCCGCCTCGTTCCGCGCCGCCTCGAGATCGAGCCCGCAGCCGCCGGCGAGTTCGCGATCCTCGCGGAAGGGGCGATACGCCTCCATCAGCTCGAGTTCGAGCTCCTCGCGGGTCTGCTCCTCGAGCGTCTCGCGACGAACCTCGAGCTCGCGGCGGCTCATCTCGACCGCATGATGGTTCCGCTCGATGCGGCTCGCCTGCTCGCGGGCATCCTCGAGAAGCGTTCCCGCCTCGCGGGCCTTCGCGTCCGCCTCGTCCGCGGCCTGATTGGCCGCCTCGACCTCGCGGACGAGGGTCTCCGCCTCGGCTTCGGCGCGAGCCGCCGCCTCGGTCGCCTCGGCGACGATGGCGAGGTGCCGCTGCCGCTGCTCCTCGCGGCGGCCGAACTGCTCGGCGAGCACCGGGGTCGGGCGCCGGGCCCCCTCGAGGCCGCGCGCGAGACCCCATCGCGGGCGCCGCGCCGAGTCGGCCGCGGCCGCGGCGCGAGCGAGCGACTGACGCGCCTCCCCGAGCGACTCGGTCGCGGTGTCGAGCGTGGTGCGGTCGGCAAGGGCCTTGCTGCGGGCGCCTTCGATCTTCGAGGTCTCCTCCGCAAGCAGCGACTCGAGCGAGGCGTGGCGACGCTCGAGGTCCTCCTGTTCACGGCTCGCGGCGGTCGACCGCTCCTCGAGGGTGCGGCGCCGCTCCTCGAGATGCGTCCGCTCGTGCTCGAGCCGATCGATCAGGCCTCCGCATCGCTCCGCCTCGACCTGATGGGTGACCGCCTCGCCGCCGGCCTTCTCGATGCGGGCGCTGCAGGCCGAAGCCTCGGCGCGGTTGCCGTCGAGGGCCGAGGCGAGCGTGCCCTCGCTCTCCGCGAGACTCGCGATCGCGGCGTCGATCGAGTCGATCTCCTTCGCAAGGTCCGCCGCTTCGGCGCGTCGCTCGAGGTAGCCGCTGTGGCCGTCCTTCGAACGCTCGGCGGGCTGGCCGACGCGCACGGTGCCGTCGGGCCGCACCAGCGAGCCGTCGAGGGCGATGACCGTGGCGCCTTCGAGCGGTCCCCCGGCGGAGGTCCAACGGAACGCGGTCGCGAGATCGGGCGCCGAGTACACGTCCGCGAGCAGGCGATCGGCGAGGCCGACGAGATCCTCCCGGATGCGCACGAGGGTTCGCAGGGCGCAGGAGCCCGCGGGAATCGATCGTGCGATCGGCGTCGCGGGCGAGACCGTCTCGAGCGGCAGGAATGAAAGTCCGCCGCCGACCTCCTCGACGCTCGCGGCGCCCGCCGCGATCTCGCCGCGCGCGGCGGTCGCGAAGAGCTGCAGGCGATCACCCAGCGCCGCCTCGACGATCGATGCGTCGCGGCGATCGACCTCGAGGAGATCGCCCACGAGGCCGATCACCCACGGGAAGCGATCGGGCGTGGCGAGGACCTGGCGCACGGCCTCGTCGAGGCCTTCGCCCGACTGCCGCCATTCCTCGAGCAGGCGTCGCCTCGAAGCGAGCGAGGTGCGGCGATCGCGAAGTCCGTCGAGCTCCTCCGCGACCTTGCCGCGGCGGTCGTCGATCTCCGCGGCGCGTCGGCCGATCTCGGCGAGTTCGGCACGGGCTTCGTCTCGAAGCCGCTCGGCCTCGGCAAGGGCCTGCACGGCCGCGTCGCGGCGAGCGCGGTGTCCGGCGAGCGACTCCTCGAGCGGCGCCGATCGCTCCGCGACCTCGGCGAGGTCCCGTGCGTGCGCGGCGGCCCGCTCCTTCGCGCCCGCGAGCCGGGCGGCGAGCTGCGATCGTTCGCTCGCGATGCGCGACGCCGACTCCTGCAGCCGCTCGAGCGCCGCCTGGCTCTCGATGACCGCCGCGGCGATCGCGGCCCGTTCGCCGCTGAGCCGTTCGACTTCGCGCTCGCCCTCTGCGGCCGCCTCCGCGGCGGCGGCGAGTTGCTCGGCGGACTCCTCGAGCCGCTGGTCGAGGCTGGCGATCCGCTGCGTGTCCTCCTCGAGTCGACGTCGATCCTCCTCCTCGCGGAGGGCGATCTGGTCGAGGTTCTGCTGGGTGAGTTCGGCCTTCTGGCGGTGCTGCTTCGCCTCGCCGAGGAGTTCGATCCGGCGCTGCCCGATGCGGTGCTTCTCGGCGATCGCCTCGTGCCGCGCGAGGTCGAGCCTCTCGCGTCGATCCTGCAGCGACTCGAGGCTCCGAGTGAGCTCGATCCGCTCCGACTCGATGCGGCTCAGCTCGCTCGTCAGCCCCTCGAGGCGCACCACGAGCTCGTGGTACTGCTCGAGGACGAGCACGCGTCGCAGCTCGCGGCGACGGGCATCGAGCTCCTGACGCTTCCGGGCCTTCTCCGCCTGCCCCCGAACGATGCGCAGCCGGCGTTCGGTCGAGGCGAACTGCTCGCGCACGGCGACGAGGCTCCGCTCGGCGTGGTCGAGCTTCCGCGCGGCCTCGACCTTGCGGAGCCGGAACCGCGCAACGCCCGCGGCCTCCTCGAGGATGCTGCGCCGCTCCTGCGGATTCGCGAGCAGCATCGAGTCGACCTTGCCCTGTTCGATGATCGAGTAGGCATCGGTGCCGATGCCGGTGTCGAGGAAGAGCTCGCGAATGTCCTTCATCCGGCACTTGCGGCCGTTGATGAGGTACTCGCTGCGGCCATCGGCGTGCAGCCGGCGCATCACCTCGACCTCGTCGGTGTCGACCGGCAGCCAGCGGCGGGTGCCGATCTCGCGGCGGATCGGCGAGGCGCCCTCGTGCCCGATCTCGGGATCGGGATCGACGAAGCCGTCCTGCTCCTCCACGAGGATCTCGCGATCGAGCTCGTTGGCGAGTTCGTCGCCTTCACCGAGATCCTTCGACGCGTCGCGCGGCGGATTCGAGAAGGTGAGCCCGACCGAGGCCATGCCCGCGGGCTTGCGCGAACTGCTGCCGGCGAAGATCACGTCGAGCATCGCGGTGCCGCGAAGGCTGCGCGCACTTCGCTCGCCGAGCACCCACCGGATCGCGTCCACCACGTTGCTCTTGCCGCAGCCGTTGGGGCCGACGACGCCGGTGATCGGATGGTCGAAGTGGAACTCGGTGGGGTCCGCGAAGCTCTTGAATCCGCTCAGGGTGAGTTTTCGCAGCCGCATCCATCGACCTCCTTGTCGCGGCCCGCTCCGCGAACCGCTTCGGCCTTCACGACGCCGTCGATCGCGGACCCCGCCGTGGGTCCGAATCCATCAGCGCGGCACTGTATCGCGCGGACTCGCCGGAACGTCCGACGCAGGAAGCCCTGCCGTCGCCGGCGCCGCCAGGCCCGCGATGCCCGAGCGGGTCGCCGTGCCGGTGAAGGACGCGGCGGGCCCCTCCGGATCGAGTTCCTCCTCCTCGAACTCCTCGCGAGGCTCGAAGTCGTCGCTCTCGCCGGCGCGGAGGATCGCGGCGAGGATCCGATCCTGCTCGGCCTTGAAGCCGCCGGCGAATCCTCCATCCCGCCAGATCGCGTGGAGCGCGCCGATCGTCTCGGAGTAGGTCAAGCCCAGGCCGGGCAGGGGGCTCTCGGGCGTGCGGCCATGGGCGAGGAAGGCGACGAACTCCGGCAAGGCGTAGGGCGCGTCGAGCACCACCGCCGGGTCCGGCCCGGGCTGCTTGTAGTAGACCGAGAGGGTGGGATTGGCGCCGTCGCCGCGGACCATCAGACGGTTCGACCAGGTCGAGAAGGTGATCGGGCGGGCGATCTCGTTGTTCTCGTCGAAGACGACGAGCGTGGGCTCGCCGGTCTGCGAGACGTAGAGCATCGGCTGCTTGCTCGGCACGACCTGCAGGCGGAACTTGCCGTCGATCGAGTAGGTCTCGACGATCGGATCGAGCCGCTTCGCGAGCGTCTCGAACGCCGCGAGCCGGATGTCCACGTTGTCGGCGTCGAGCAGGGGACGAAGCGCCAGATCGATGCGGGGATCGGTGCCGAGCTTCGAGAGCAGGTCGATGGCGCGAAGGCGATCGTCGACGCCGCCCTCCTGGCTCATCACGACGAGATGCGGCACCACCATCGGATCGCCGAGATAGGCGCCCGCCTCGATCGCCGCGAGCCGCGGACCGTCCTCGGGGTAGTCGTAGAGATCCTGGAAGACCGGGACCGCCTTGGGCCCGATCGCCCGCCAGCGCCAAGTGGCGCTTTCACCTTGCGCGGGGCTCGCGAGCAGCGAGCGGCGCACCGCGTAGGCGGTCTGCTCCGGCGCCGTCGTCTGCAGCGAGGTGTGCCGAACGAGGTTCACGAACTCCTCGGGCCGATCCCGCCACGACGGCGGCACCGAGAGATCGAGGCTGTCGCCGCTGCGGCCGTGCGCGGTGTCGCCGACCTGGCCGGGCTCGCGGGGGAACATCGAGTTGATCGCGGTCTGGATCGAGGTGGCGCGAGCGTGGCTTGTCGTCGCGAGACGCAGCTTGATGGGGATGTCCTTGCTGGTCTTGCCGCCGTCGAGGATGCGTCCGCTCGTGCGGTTGATGGTGTCGCGGCCCGCCGCGTCGGGCTCGATGAACGGATTGATGAAGATCGGCCCGCTGGCTTCCGCAAGCGGGAAGGACTGCTTGCTCCCGGTGCGCAGGACGCCGGGCCGCAGGTCGGTCGTGTAGAGGCGGCCGCCCTCGAGACTCGTGGTGCCCGAGCCCGGGATCGCGACGACTCGCACGTCGAAGGTGGTGTCCTCGGGGGCGCCCGCGGGGATGACGCCCTCGACGACCACCACCGCGGTGTCCTCGGAGTTGAGCATCGCCTCCGGGCTCAACTCGCCGGCGCCGTAGGCGTGGTTGCCGATGCCGCGGCGAGACATCTCGCGGATCATCTGCGCGCGGACCTCGGCGGGCATCAGGCGGCTGCCGGTGCCCTTGAGGCCGACCACGAGGCCGTAGCCGCGGACGACGGTGGGCTGATAGCCGACCATGATGGTCTCGCTCGCGACGGTGCCGCGGAGGATCGGCTCCACGTCGAGCTCGAAGTTCTGGTCGCTTCGGGTGGTCTTGGACTTGGGATCGGCCCGCTCGATCATGCTGCAGCCGCCGGCAAGGAGCAGCGCGGCGGCGAGCGTGGCGAGGGGCCGAGCGGTGAGGGCGGAGCGGAGGGCGTTCACGAAGTCGACCGGTCCTGCGGGGTCACGAGTGGGCGCTACTGGATTCGAACCAGCGACTCCCGCCGTGTAAAGGCGGTGCTCTAGCCACTGAGCTAAGCGCCCGACGGATCGCCTTGGCCACGCGGCGGGCGAAGCCGCCAATGGTACGGACGAAGGTCGCGCGAGACCAGATTCGAAGCCCGGCGGAAGGGGGAGCCGAGGGGCGCATCCCTACCATTCGCCCCCGCACCCGGAGCCCCGTGAGCGATTCGAACCCGAGCCCAGATCCACGCCCCGCGGGCGAGGCTCCCGCCCAGCCCGGCTCGGCGGCGATCGAGTTCGAACCGGGGAACCTGCCGCCGAGCGTGCGTCGGCGGTTCGCGGGGCTTCTTCGCCGGCTCCGCAGCGGGCGGCTCCAAGGGCACGCCCGCGTCCGTGCGGTGACGGCGATGCTCGCCGCCGCGGAGGCTCGTCGGCTTCGCGCGGCGATGCCGATGTCGATCGCTCCGCCGTCCGAGGAACTGCCCATCGCGGCGCGGTGGGACGCGCTCGGGGAGGCGATCGCCCGGCATCGCGTGGTCGTCGTGCGGGGCGCGACCGGCAGCGGCAAGAGCACGCAGATCCCGCGGCTGTGTGTCTCGATCGGCCGGGGCGTCGAGGGCCGCATCGCCGTCACGCAGCCGCGCCGCATCGCCGCCCGCGCGATCGCCACCCGTCTCGCGGATTCCTGCGGCGTCGCGGTCGGGACGGGAGTCGGCTGGCGGACCCGTTTCGAGCGGAGGCTCTCGGCCGGGACCCGCATCGAGGTCTGCACCGATGGCGTGCTCGCGGCGAGCCTCGGTCGCGATCCGCTGCTCCGCGACTTCGACACGGTGATCCTCGACGAGGCGCACGAGCGGAGCGTCACGATCGATCTCCTGCTCGGAGCGCTTCGCAACGCGGTCTTGCGGCGGAACGACCTGCGGGTCGTGATCGCCTCCGCGACGATCGCGGCGGAGGCCTTCTCGACGTTCTTCGGCGGCGCGCCGGTCATCGACGTGCCGGGCCGACAGCATCCGGTCGAACTCGTCCATCGGCCGATCGAGAGCGAGGCGGACTCGGATGCCGACGCCGCGGTGATCGAGGCGATGGCGCTCGGCATCGAGGAAGCGGTCGATCGCCAGGCGGGCGCGGCAGGCGATGTGCTCGCGTTCCTGCCGACGACGCGGATGATCGACGAGCTGACCGACGTGCTGCGTGGGCGGCTCGGCGGCGTGCCGCTGCTGCCGTTGCATGCCCGGCTCGACCAGGCGGCGCAGGATGCGGCGTTTCGCGAACCCTCCTCCACGCGGGTGATCCTCGCGACCAACGTCGCGGAGACCTCGCTGACCCTGCCGTGGGTGCGGTCGGTCGTCGACTCCGGGCTTGCGCGGGTGAAGCGCTACGACCCTCGCCGACGCATCGCGCGGCTTCGCGTCGAGCCGATCAGCCGGGCGAGCGCCGCGCAGCGAGCGGGTCGCTGCGGTCGCGTGGGCCCGGGGGTCTGCATCCGCCTCTACTCGGAGGAGGAGCTCGCGAAGAGGCCCGAGTTCACGCCGCCCGAGATCCTGCGCACCGGGCTCGCGGGCACCATGCTCGAGCTCGCGGACCGGCGCCTGCCTCCCATCGAGTCGTTCCCGTGGATCGACCCGCCATCCGCGGTGCGAATCGAGGAGGCGAAGCGGACCCTTCGCGAGATCGGCGCGATCGAGACCTCGCGGGACGAGGAGGGCCGTCCGGTCGAGCGCCTCGGTGCGGTCGCGCGACGGCTCGCGCGGCTGCCGCTCGACCCGCGGCTGGGCCGCATCGTCGACGGGGGCCTCGAGGAGGGCTGCCCCGTGGAGGCGATCGTGCTGGCGGCGGCGCTCGCCTCGCCGGACCCGAGGCTTGCCGAACGAAGCGACGGACGCGAGTCCGTGGAGCCGGATCCGTCGCGCGAGGCCGATCCGCAGCTTCGCGATGCGCGATCGGACTTCCTCTCGACGCTGCGGCTCTGGCAGGCGTGGTCTGCCCGCGAGGCGGAGGGCGGTTCGAGTGCGCAACGACGATGGGCTCGCCGCCATCGGCTGAATCACGCGGCGCTTCGCGAGTGGTCCGCGACGGTGCGGCAGCTCGCGGGACTCGTGCGGCGGGTCTGGACGGGCGGGGTGCCGTCGTCCCTCGAGGTGCCGCCGGCGATCGATCCGGTGCGGGTGCATCGCGCGGTGCTGCGCGGGCTCGTCGGCGGCGTGGCGGTCAAGGTGCCGCGCGAGGCTTCGTCCACTCGGGAGCCGCGGCGCGAGGAGGGCGACTTCATCACCGTCGACGGCGTGCGGGCCTCGATCTGGCCCGGCTCCTCGCTGCCCCGCGAGCACGGCGGGCTCGTCGTGTCGGCGGAGATCGTCGAGACCTCTCGGCGGTGGCTTCGCACCGCGGCGCCGATCCGCGCGTCGTGGGTCGAGCAGTTGGCGCCGCATCTCCTGTCGCGCGAGCACTTCGAGCCGCACTGGATTCCGGAGACCGGGCAGGTCGCGGCGTGGGAGCGGGTGAAGCTCGGCGCGGTGACGATCGTGCCGCGGCGACGGGTGCCCTTCGGTCCGGTCGATCCCGCCGCGGCGCGGCAGGTGTTCATCCAGGGAGCGCTCGTCGAGGGGCGATGGCGCACCCGGGGGCGCTTCGCGGAACGCAATGCGAGGCTGCTTGCGGAACTCGCCGAACTCGAGGCTCGTTCGCGGCGACCGCATGCGGCGCTGCGCGAGCAGGCGGTGTTCGAGTTCTACGACCGTCGCGTCCCGGCGTCGATCCACAGCGGTCCGAGCTTCGAGCGATGGCGGAGGCGCATGGAGGGACGTCGCCCCAAGCTTCTGTGGATGCGGGCCAAGGACCTCGTGGGCGACTGGATCGTGCCGGACCGCACGGCGTTCCCCGACGAGTGGTCGGTCACGCGGCGCGACGGGACACGACTCGAGTTGGCCCTCCGCTATCGCCACGAGCCGGGGCGCGAACGGGATGGCGTCACGCTCGAGGTGCCGGTCGAGGCGCTCGCCGCGGTCGACCCGCAACGCGTCGAGTGGCTCGTTCCGGGCCGGCTCGAGGAGAAGGTGCTCGCGATCGTCCGCGGGCTTCCCAAGGCGCTCCGAGTCCGATTGCAGCCGATGAAGGAGATCGCGGCGTCGGTCGGGCGCGAACTGGTCCAGCCGGAGACCTTCGGATCGGGAAGCCTGTTCGAGGCGCTCGCGGTGCGGTTGTCGAGGCACGCGCAGGAGCGGATCGATTCCGCCACGATCGCCTCGATCGATCTCGACCCTTCGCTGCGGCTGCGGATCGAACTGCGAGGCGGGGACGGCGAGGTGCTCGAGGCGTCGCGGGATCTGCCGGCCTTGCGGTCGCGCTGGCTGCCCGAATCGGAGCGTCGGCTCGAGGCCCGAGCCGGGCGAGAAGCCTCGCTCGCGTCATGGTCGAAGGATCGCCTCGCCGCGCTCGAGGCGGAGCCGCTGCCGATCACCGTCGCCATCGATCTCGACGGGCGATCCGTCGAGATGCACCCGGCGCTCGTCGAGACGAGCGAGGGTGTGTCGCTGCGGCTCGAGGCGGACCTCGACCGAGCCCTCGCGTCGACGCATGGCGCGTTGCAGCGATTCTTCGCGACCGCGGCGAACGAGGCGATCGGTCATCACCTCGACTATCACCCGCGCTGGGCCGAGGTCGAGGAGGCGTTCGCCCCGCACGCCGGCGACACCGGCGCCGCGCGGACGCGATCGCTTGGGGCGGCGATCGCGAGGCTCGTGGCCGACGTCGCGTTCCGGATCGATCCCCGGACGGTTCGCGATGCGCGGACCTTCGAGGCGAGGCTCGCGCAGGGCGAGCGCGAGCTCTTCACCCACGTGGATCGCGTCGTGGTGTCGCTGGCCGAGGCCGGACGTCCCCGGCTCGCGATCGTGCGTCGCCTCGATGAACCGTCGCCCTTGGACTGGGCGCCGGCACGGGCGGCGATCCGGGATCGGCTCGACGCGCTTGATCCACGTCACGCCTCGTTCGTCGCCGAACTCCTGCCGGGACTGCCTCGCTCCACCGCCGCGCTGCTGGTTCGGCTCGATCGGCTCCGAGGTGCCGGACCGCGACGCGACGCGCTCGATGCCGCCATGATCGGAGCCTTCGAAGCGAGGCTCGCCTCGACCGGCCTGGCGCCGCACGATCCGCGGGCGAGACGCCTTCGGGTGCTCCTCGAGGAGTTGCACGTGGCGACCTTCGCCGATCGGCTCGGGACGAGCGAGCCGGTTTCGCCGTCGAGGCTCGAGCGCGCGTTCGACGAGGTGCTGGCGTCGCGGGGGTGGTAGGTCGGCGACGGGACTGCCGGCGGAATGGCAAGTTGATCCGGATCTGAGGCCATGGCAACGGAGCATGACCGCTCGCGACCGCGCGGAGTGGTTCATGGACCTCACCGATGCCATCCTGACCGAGCATGCGGTGGAGCGACTGTCCGTACGCGCCATCTCGATTCCGCGTGTGCTCCGAGCCCTCGCGCAGCCGGATCGGGTCGTGGCCCTCCGGCTCGGCCGCGTCGCCGTCGACCATCTTGAGCGTGGGCGACTGCTTCGATTGATCGTGGACGTGGACCGCGATCCTGCAGAGGTGGTCACCGCCTTCGAGACGAGTAGGATCCACCGCTACAGGAGTCGGACATGAAGGTGACCTACGACCGGCGGACGGACACGTTGACGATCGAACTGAAGTCGGGCTCGGTCGCGACGAGCGATGACCGTCTTGAGGGCGTGATCCTCGATCTCTCCTCCGCGGGCGAACTTCTCTCGATCGAGATCCTCGATGCCTCCACGCGGGTCGACTCCACGAGTTCGGTCGAGCTCGAAGTGGCGGCGTAGGTCGGGTGGCGATCGGGCGTGAAGCACGGTCGAGGATTGGTCGCCTGGGCTCCATCGACCCCCAATCCCAGCGCCGTCCGCTCGACCGCGTCAGCGATCGGCGGAGTCCGCATCGGGCGTCGGCTCGGCGGGCGTTCGCAGCGCCTCGTCGATGTCCCGCAGTTGGTCGATGACTGCCTGCCGCTCCTCCTCGATGAACTTCCCGGTGCCGACGAGCACCCCGTGCGAGATCATGCCCACCGCGATCGCCACGAGGATCATGCCCATGAAGCGGAGCAGGATCTCCTGCGCCTGCTTGGTGAGGACCTTGGCGATCGCGCCGGACGCCGCGAAGCAGATGAAGAGGCTCAACACGATCACCGCGGTGCCCGCCGCCGTGCCGAGCCGGCCGTCGAAGCCGTGATGGCCTGCCGCCACGGTGACCACCGTCGTGATCGATCCCGGGCCCGCGAGGATCGGCATCGCGAGCGGCACGACGAGCTTGCCGTCGACCTCCTTCTCGAGGGCTTCGACGTTGGCGAGCGCGTCCGTGCCCGCCGGCGTCGAGTGGGCCGGGTTCTCCGAGCCGTGGAGCATCTTGAGCCCGATGCCGAGCACGATGATCCCTCCCGCGGTCTCGAAGGCCGACATCGAGACGCCGAACGCGTCGAGGATCGCGATCGCCCCGAAGATGGCGCCCTCGAGGATGATGAAGACCGCCACGCAGGTCTTGATCGCGGCCTTGAGCCGGAAGGAGGCCGGGAGCCCTTCGGTCATGCCGAGGAAGATCGCGGTGTTCCCGATCGGGTTCATCATCGCGAAGAGCCCGAAGAGCGCGCCGATGAAGGCCCCGGTGAAGAGTGCGGTGTCCATCCGCACAGTGTGCGGGATATCCGCGTCGATCGCCAATCGTCGCCGCGAGGCGCGGCTCGGCATCACCCGCGCCGCCGCACGCGCCGCGGCCTTGCGAACGACGCTAGCGCTTCGAGATCGCGGCGATCACGCCGTCGACGAAGGCCTCGTCCGGCGGCGGATAGGGCCGGAACTTCTCGAGCAGGCCCTGTTCCTCGCTGTGCAGATAGGCGCGGGTCAGGCCGAGCCGCGAGGCCAACGGGCTGTCGACGAGGGTGCTCGAATCGGTCGCGCCCATCTGCAACGCGACCCGCCAGTCGAAGTCGCGCAGGCCGGTGCGATCGACCACTCGCTGCAGGTTCGGCACGGTGTCGGCGCTCGCGACGACGTGCACGCCGACCGACGGGCCCTCGCGCAGGATCGCGGCAAGCAGCTTGTCGGGCTTGGGAGGTCCGTCGTCGGAGGAGAAGCCGTAGTCGTCCTCGTTGCGGCGGAGATCGCGGAAGCGGTGGATCCCGTGGACGACGAGCAGGGTGGTGGTCGCATCGCGGGTCGGATCGTCCTGGCGGGCGACGACCTCCTGCGCGAGTTCGGCGAGCGCGTCGGGAAGATCGCGCGGCGAGAGTGCCCGCGTCTCGCACGGCAGACGTTCGGCGATCCGCGGCAGCGTCCCGAAGGAGGGATCGTCCGCCGGAGTCCCGTCGGCGAGAAGCACCCGCAGCGATCCGGCGTCGCGCTGCGCCGCGGCGCCGAGCACGCCCGAGGCGATCATGCCGAGGGTCGTCTCGATCTGCTGGCCCACCACCACGAGGTTCGACCCCGGCTGGCGCCTGAACTCGGCGCAGGCCGGATCGCGGATCGCGACGGGATCGCCGACCCAGAACCGAAGGAGTTCCCGCGACGGGCGCTTCGATGGATCGCGCAGGATCTCCGCGAGCGGCGCGTTGGCGGCGAGATCCGCCGGCGCGCTGCCCTCGAAGACGAGCGGCATCGCCGGCGGCAGGCCGCGATCGCCCGCGAGTTCCACCACCTCCGCGAGGACGCGGTCGCGGACCTCCTCGGGCAGCCACACGACCTGGAAGGGGCTGTTGCCTTCGACGAGGCCGCCGGCATCGTTGTAGATCGCCTCACCGGGGCGAGCGAGGAGCCGAGCGGCGCTGTTGTCGTCGGAGAGGATCACCTGCGCGTCGGCTTCGGAGCACTGGAGGGCGATGCGAACGCCCATCTGCCCCATCGTGCTGCGGGCAAGCGAGTACGCGCCGCCCAGGGTCTGCGAGCCGAGCACCGCATGCACGCCGAAGGCGCGGCCCTGCCGGGCGATGCGGTCGAGCAGCAGGCCCGCCTCGCTCGCGACCTTGTCGTCCTCGGTGAAGAGCTCCTGGAACTCGTCGATGACGAGGAGCGTCCGCGGCATCGGCTCGGTCGGTCGCGCGGCACGGAAGCCCTTGAGGTCCTGCACCCCGACGGCGCGGAAGAGATCGCCGCGGCGCTTGAGTTCCGCGTCGAGGCCCTGCAGCACGCTCAGCCCGAACTCGCGATCGCTCTCGACCGCGACGGCCTTGATGTGCGGGAGCCGATGGGTCGCGTAGGTCTTGAACTCGACGCCCTTCTTGAAGTCGACGAGGTAGAGCTGCACTTGCTCGGGCGAGTACCACGACGCGAGGTTGGTGACGAGTGCGTGCAGCAGCGTCGACTTGCCCGAGCCGGTCTTGCCCGCGATGAGCACGTGCTGCGCGGTGCCCTCGCCGAGGACCATCTGCTGGAGCCGGGTGGCGCCCGCTCGCCCGAGCGAGACGGCGAGGCGCGGGCCGCTGTCGAGGGTCCATCGTTCGCCGGAGGCGGGGGCGATCGCCTCGAAGGGCACCTCGACCCGCGAGGCGGTCTTCGCGCTGCGCCCGATCCTCGCGGCGAGGGACTGCAGCAGATCCGCCGGCGGCGCCTCGTCGAGCGCGAGCGGCCGCGACTCGAGGCCGGGGATCGCCACGGCGAGCTCGGCGGACTCCTTGGCCCGAGGATGCAGCCGGACCACGCCTCGCGCGAGATCCTCCGGCGCGAGCGCCGGCGGCAGCGGCATGCGGAGATCGCGCAGGAGCAGGGTGAGCACGCCGCAGCGGGCCCCCGACTCGAGGATGCTCGCGAGTCGCTTCGCCGCGGTCTCGGTGAGGTTCGCGGGGAGATCCGCCATCACCAGCACGCGATAGGGCTCGGCGATCTCCCCGGCCTTCTCGTTGTACGCGTCGATCGAGTCGAACTCGTTGCGCAGGTACTTCTGGATCACCGTCTCCATGTGCTCGGTGAGATCGGTGAGCCGCTGCTCGATGTGGCGAGGGTCGGTCCAGATGCGGTCGCCCACGAGCTGCTGATCCTCGTCGGCGAGGTGCATGAAGCCCGCGAAGTTCTGGCCGAGGCCGACCGGGTCGACGAGGGTGAGCCGAACCTTGCCCGGCGGCAGCGTCGTGAGGATGCGCAGCACCGCCGCCTGCAGCAGCTCGAGTCCCCGGCCTCGGCTCGGCGGCTCCACCACGCCGAGCAGCCCGCGACGCGAGGGAAGGTCGAGGAGGAGCGGCAGGTCGAAGGCCTCCGGCAAGGCCGTTGGCAAGTCCTCGGGATGACGGGCTCCATCGCCGTGCGACATCGCCCGCGGATCGACGTGCGATCGGCCCAGCGCGATCGGAAGGCCTGGTGCGGTCGCCGGATCCCACGACGACCACGAGGCATCCGACCATGGACGCAGGCGAGGCGAGGCGAGCGAGTCGAGGGAGGCCGCCGCGGAGGCGAGGCTGGCGCGGGCGGCGCTCCAGGAGGCTTCGATCGAAGCGCCCTCGGCGTCGTGCTCGCTCGTCGCGGCATCGACCGCCCGGCGGGACTCCGCTTCGGCCGACTCGACGGCGGCGGCGTGCTTGCGCTCCGCGGAGGCGATGGCGGCGGTCGCGGTCGCCTGCGCTTCGGCGATCCGCTCGTCGCGGCTGGCGAGGGCCTTCTCGCGGTACTTGGGTCCGAGCTCCTCGAGCTGGGCGAGCCGCTCGTCGCGCTTGGTGGCGATCTCCGCCAGGAGCGGCGCGAACTTCGATTCGGCGGCCTCCGTCTCGGCCTGGAGGTTTCGGGCGAGCACCTCGTCGCCCCGCTTGCGGATCTCCGCCGCTTCCTTGATCGCGAGCTCCGCGCTGCGATCGACCTTGGCGGCGGCGAAGGCGAATCGTGCATGCACGCGTCGCACCTGACCACGGGCCAGGAGATAGGCGATCGCGAGCAGGAGAATCGAGGCGGCCACGCCGACGCCGGCGCCGATCGACGCGGCGATCGCACCGTCGGGACGCAGGAACGCGGCGATCGTGCCGCCCACCACCGCGCCGGGAAGGAGCAGCAGGAAGGGGATCACGCCTCGGAAGAGAAGCGGCAGGGTGCGCTTGCGGATCTCTTCGGCGGACTCGCGCAACTCGATCAAGGCCACCGGCACCGCGGTCGCGCCCTGCCCGGCGAGAGCGGTGTCGACCGCCGCCGCGTCGATCGCGATCCTTGGAACGGTCTGTCGGCACTTCGAGAGGAAGGTGCGGACCTCGGACCGCTGCTCGTCGAGCACCTGCCGCGCCGAGGCGATGCGCTCGCGGACCGCGTCGGCTTCCTTCTGGTTCCGTTCGACCCCGCTGTCGTGGACGCTGTCGGCGAGCCAGATCGCCTCGCCGAGGGCCTTGCGCGTGCGCTCCTCGGCCTGCTCGGCCTTCTCGATCGCGGACTGCCGAGCCGCGGCAAGCTCGCGGTCGATGCGCTGCAGGCGCTCGCGGTAGCGGTGCTCCTCGCGTTCGAGCGTCTGTTCACGAAGGGTGGATGCCGCCGAGATCGTCTGATCGCGAGAGAGCGAGGCTTCGCTCAAGGCCTGCCGTCGCAGCCGCTCCGCGGTCGCGAGGGACTCGGCGAGCCGATCGCGCCGGCGCTCGGAGCGCACCGCGTGTTCGGCGATCGCGTTCTCGAGATCGATCGCGATTCGCCCGGCGTCCTCGGCGGGATCCCGCCGCGCATCGATCGCGCTTCGGCCGGCCTCGGAGCGATGCGGCGAGGAGTCGGCGGGACGGGAATCGGTCATGGAGGGTTGGGGATGACGCAAGGGGCGCGGCGGTCGGATCCGATCGAGGGCGACCGTTCAGCCGCACTCGCGGCGGACGCGGGCGATCGTATCGCGCATGGAGTCCATCGCCGACAACGCCGCGCGAACGCGACCATCGAGCGGCTCGATCTGCCGCTCGCCGAGGGCGTGGCGGACCGGGTCGTCCCACGTGTCGCAGACCCGGCCCCAGCGGATCAGGAGTTCCTTGTGAAGAAGCTGCAGCCGCACGCGGCCGGAGGCGACGCTCATGGGTTGGACTCCTTCGGCGCGGGCCGGTCGGGATCGGATGGCCCTTCGTCGTCTGGCCCCGTCTCCGCGCTGCTCGCCCCGGCCTCGCTGCTTCGCCGCATCGACGCGAGGGTCGGCGCGGGCGCCGCGCCGCCGATGGCCGGGATGCCGGCGACGAGATCGCGAAGATCGGGCGCGGCGGTGTGCAGGTACTGCTCGATCGCCGCGATCGCCCGCTTCAGCATCTCCGCCGACGCGGGGAGTTCCCGTTCAAGGACCGCGGCGAGCGAACTGGTGGCGGCCTTGTAGCGGGCCGCCTCCTGGCCGAGATGCACCGACCAGTGCTTGATGCGGCGGATCTTCTGCTCGGCCTCCTCGAGCCGCGCCTGCGCCCGCTGCAGGGCCTTCTTCTCGTCGACCGCGGACGGGGGGCGATCCTTGCTCGAGACGGTGAGCTGCTTGCGGTAGAGGGCGCTCTTGGCTCGGGCGACCTCCTCGCTTCGCCGTCGGTGCTCCTGCTGCCAGTGGATCTTCTGCTCGCGCTCGAGCCAGACCTGGACGCGATCGACTTCCGAATCGGCCTCGCCGAGCGCATTCGAGGCGTCGTGGATGAACTCGAGCAGCGCCGCGCGGAACCGCTCGAGGGCCTCGAGGTTGGTGACGCCGGCGCCTTCCTTCATCGCTGGTTCAGGTACTCGTCGATGCGGTCGGCCTTGCGAAGCAGGAAGGGCACGTGGATCTCCGCGGCCTTCACGAACCGTGCGAGCACCTTGAGGGTCTGGTCGAACTCCTCGGCGAAGCGGGTCTGCTCCTGGTCCTTCCAGGTCTCGGCGAGCTGCCCCATGCGGCCCTGCAGGCTCGACATGCGGGCCTGCATCTCGTTGGTCGCCTTGCGGAGATCGCCCGCGAATCGGCGGAGTTCCTCGGGGTCGACGATCGCCTTGCTCATGGGTGGCTCCGGTGGATGGACGAGTCTACTTCGGGGACGTGCGGCCGCCGGTTGCCCGATCGGCTTCCGTCCCGATACTTCCCGCGACGATCGCGAAGCGAAGGAGGGTCGGCATGTCGAGCGAGATCCTGATCGGCGGAGCCTGGCGGGGGAGCCGAAGCGGCGAGACGTTCGAGGTCCGTGATCCGGCGGACGAGTCGGTGGTCGCGGCGGTGCCGGCGTGTGGGGCCGAGGAGGCTCGCGAAGCCGTGGAGGCTGCCGCGGCGGCCTTCCGCTCGTGGCGGCGTGAGACCGCGCGATCACGGGCCCATCGCCTCCGGCAGCTCGCGGGCCTGCTGCGCCGCGATCGCGAGCGGCTCGCGCGGACGATGACCGCGGAACAGGGCAAGCCGATCGCGGAGGCTCGCGGCGAGGTCGAGTACTCGGCGAGCTTCTTCGACGTGGCCGCGGACCTCGCGCCGCACGCTGGCGGCGAGATCGTGCCGGCCGTCGACCCTGCACGACGGATCCTGGCGTTGCCGGAGCCGCTCGGCGTGGCCGCCATCGTGACCCCGTGGAACTTCCCGCTCGCGATGATCGCCCGCAAGATGGCTCCCGCGCTCGCGGCGGGCTGCAGCGTCGTGATCAAGCCGGACGAGCGGACGCCGCTCTCGGCGATCGAGCTGGCGAGGCTCGCCGAGGAGGCGGAGCTGCCGACGGGCACGGTGAACCTCGTCACCGGCGAGCCGGCACCGATCGTCGAGGCGTGGCTCGACGATCCGCGGGTGCGGGCGATCTCCTTCACCGGCTCGACCGAGGTGGGCCGGCTGCTGATGCGCGGGGCAAGCCGCCATCTCGCGCGGGTCTCGCTCGAGCTCGGGGGGCATGCGCCCTTCATCGTCTTCGCCGATGCCGATCTCGATCGCGCCGTGGAGGCGGCGGTCGCGAGCAAGTTCCGCAATGCCGGGCAGACCTGCATCTGCGCGAACCGCTTTCTCGTCGAGGCGTCCGTGGCGGATCGCTTCGCCGAGGCCCTCGCGGAGCGCACCCGGGCGCTCCGCTGCGGACGCGGGGGCGATGCGGAGACGACCACCGGCCCGTTGATCGACGACGCCGCGATCGAGAAGGTCGAGGGGCATGTGCGCGATGCGGTGGCTCGCGGTGCCCGGGCGATCTGCGGCGGCGAGCGCGTGAGGATCGACGGGCTCGCGGACCGGTTCTTCGCGCCGACCGTGCTCGATCGTCTCGATCGTTCGATGCGGATGTGGCGCGAGGAGACCTTCGGGCCGGTCGCGGCGATCGCGAGCTTCGAGACCGAGGCGCAGGCGATCGAGATGGCCAACGACACCGAGTACGGCCTCGCGGCCTACTTCTTCACCCGCGACGCCTCGCGGCTCATGCGGGTGGCGGAGTCGCTCGAGTACGGGATCGTCGGCGCCAACGACGCGCTGCCGTCGACGGCCGAGGCGCCGTTCGGTGGCGTAAAGCAGTCTGGCTTCGGCCGCGAGGGAGGTCGCTGGGGGCTCGAGGAGTTCACCAGCGTGAAGTACGTGTCCTGGCGGCTGTGAGCGGACGCGCAACGAAACGCCGGAGCGGACAGGCCGCTCCGGCGTGCGTGGATCTGGGGCGATCGCGGGCGCGAGGCCCGCACTTCGATCACTCGTCGCCGGTCAGGAAGCTCGCGAGCCGCTGACGCCGCACGGGGTGCTGCAGCTTGCGGATCGCCTTGCTCTCGACCTGACGCACCCGCTCGCGGGTGACCTTGAAGATCCGGCCGACCTCCTCGAGGGTGTAGGTGTAGCCGTCGCCGATCCCGTAGCGGAGCTTGAGGATCTCGCGCTCCCGGTAGGTGAGGGTCTTGAGCACGTCGTTGATCCGCGAGCGGAGCATGTCGCTCGTCGCGGAGTCCGAGGGCGACTCCTGACGCTCGTCCTCGATGAAGTCGCCGAAGTGGCTGTCCTCGCTCTCGCCGACCGGGCGGTCGAGCGAGATCGGATGCCGCGAGATCTTCATCACGCGACGCACCTCCTCGAGCGGCATCTTCGCGCGGACCGCGATCTCCTCGGTGGTCGGCTCGCGGCCGAGCTCCTGCAGGAGGTTCTTCTGGATGTTCCGCAGCTTCGACATGGTCTCGATCATGTGGACCGGGACGCGGATGGTGCGGGCGTGGTCGGCGATCGCGCGGGTGATCGCCTGGCGGATCCACCACGTCGCGTACGTCGAGAACTTGTAGCCGCGCTTGTACTCGTACTTGTCGACCGCCCGCATCAGGCCGGTGTTGCCCTCCTGGATGATGTCGAGGAAGGGGAGGCCGCGATTGCGGTACTTCTTCGCGATCGAGACCACGAGCCGCAGGTTGCCGCCGGAGAGGTCGCGCTTCGCCTGCTCGTACTCGCCGAAGGCCTTCTCGATGTCGCGCACCCGGGCCGAGAGGTCCGAGCCCGACTCGAGGACGAGGCCGATCAGGCCTTCCCGCTCCTCGCGCATCACCATCAGATCCTCGGCGTCGTAGCGCTCGGGGTTCTTGTCGGCGCGGGCGAGGGTGGCGTCGAGCTGCTGGATCTTGCGGTTGATCGCCTGCAGCTTGCGGAGCAGCGGCTGGATCCGGCCGGTCCTCAGGCAGCACTCCTCGAGGAGGGTGGCCACCCGCCGGCGGCGCTTCAGCATCTCGTCGGCGGCCTTCGACCGCTGCGCATCGGAGACGTTGCCCTGCAGGGAATCCCACGCATCGCGGTTCTGCTCGAGCAGCCGTGCGATCGTCTTCACGTTGACCGGGATCCGCGCGGCGATCTTCTCCTTCGCGTTGGGCTCGGCGGTCGAGATCCGCATGGTGCGGTCGAAGGGCAGGCTGCCCTCGTTCACCTGTCGAAGGATGTCGATGGCGCAGCTGCCGGCGTAGTCGCTCTCGAGCACCTTGCGCCGGAAGATCATCCGGGTGGTCTCGATCTTCTTCGCGAGGCGGATCTCCTCCTCGCGGGTGAGCAGGGGGATGGTGCCCATCTGCGTCAGGTACATGCGGATCGGATCGTCGATGCGCCGCGATCCCTGCTCGGCGATCGCCTGCTCGACCACCGCCTGCGCCTCGGCGTCGTCGAGGATCTCCTCGTCGGTCTCCGCGGCCTCCGGGGTCTCGGCGGCCTCGCCGTCGGACTCGCTCTCGCGGTTCGCCGCCATGGCCGGCTCGTCGATCTCCTCCGAGTCGGCGGGCGGAAGCTCGTCGATCATCTCGACCTTCGGCGCCTTGGCGGGCTTGCGGGGATCGTCGCGCTGGAACTTCAGCTCGGTCTGCAGCGGCGCGATGAAGCAGGTCAGGCCGCCGCGCTTGACCTCCGGCTCGTCGATGAGCCGCACCGTGTGGTGGCGCAGCAGCACGAGCAGTTCGTCGAGGCGCTCCGGATCGACGAAGTCGTCCGGAAGGCAGGTGTTGAGCTCCTCGTAGCTGATCCACGTCCGTTGGACGCCGATCTCGACGAGTTCTCGAAGCACGGGATGCAGTTCGGAGATGACGAGGCTCACGGGGCTGGGGCTCCTGGGAACAGGGGGCGCGGGATGCGCCGTTCAGGCGGTTCGAGAGATTCTTCCGATCGCGGTCGGTCGCACGCCGACCGCGCGAAGCCGCTCGAGGCGGCGATGGGCGTCCTGGGGGTCGATGGTGGGCTCGGCGGCGCGGCCGTCCGCGTCGAGGGCGGGGAGACGAGCGAGACGGTCGAGATCCGCGAGCGCCGAGGCGAGCTGCTCGGCGGCGCTTCCCTCGAGCGACGGGCGCCGGTCCGCGAGCGCGAGGACTTCGTCGAGCGCGTCGCGAAGCGATGAATCGACGGCGACGAGGAGATCCGAGAGGACCGGCACGCCGCCGCGATCGCGGCACTCGAGCAGCCACGATGCCGCCGCTCCCGCCACGGGATCGCGGAAGGGACGGTCGGCCGCGGCGATCTCCTCCTCGAGAAGTTCAGGCCAGGCGAGCAGGACCGAGACGAGCGTGCGTTCGGCGTGCCGGACGGCGGGGGCCACCGGGATCTCGACGATGCTCGGCGGCGTCGAGGAGGGCGACGACGACTCCGCCGCCGCGGGCTCGCCGGATCCGGCGCGAGGTCGGGCCGAGGGCATCGCCTTCTGCAGGTCGCCGAGCGCGAGTCCGGTGAGCTGGGAGAGCTGGTCGAGCACGAGGCTCCGCCGAACCGCCGGCATGCGGGCAAAGCCGAGATCGGCGAGGCGGCGCAGGAACGCCTCGATCGCCGACTGCCTCGAGGAGATGCCGTCCGCGGAGGCGAAGCCCGTGCGGAATCGCCGGAGCAGGAACGCCATCGCGTCGACCGCGCCGTCGATCGAGGACTGCAGCGCCTCGCGCCCGCCATCCTGCTTGAGCAGGTCGTCGGGATCGAGACCGCCCGGAAGGACGCCGATCCGCACGTCGAGGGTGCCGCCGAAGAAGACCTCGATGGCACGGTCCGCGGCGCGTTGGCCGGCGTCGTCGCCGTCGAAGAGCAGCACCACCCGTTCGGCCTTGTGGCGAAGAAGTCGCGCGTGGTCCGCGGTGAGCGCCGTGCCGAGCGTCGCGACCACCTGATCGAATCCCGCCGCGTGGCAGGCGATCACATCGAGATAGCCCTCGACCACCACCGCCTCGCGACGCTTGATGATCGACTGCTTCGCGAGGTCGAGCCCGTAGAGCGTGGCGGACTTGTCGAAGACCGCGCTCTCCGGGCTGTTGAGGTACTTGGGTTGATCCTCGGGAGCGATCTGCCTCGCACCGAAGGCGATCACGCGCCCCATCTCGCTGCGGATCGGGAAGATCGCGCGGTTGCGGAAGCCGTCGATCCAGCCGCCGCGAGAGCTCCGCCGCACGAGTCCCGCCTCGGCGAAGTCCTCCATCCGGAGCGGCGCCCGCTCGCCGTCGCCGCCCTTGCCCTGCTTCGAGACCCACGTCTCGAGCCCGGTGGCGAGGCGGTCCCAGGCATCGGGGGCCGCGCCGAGGCCGAAGGACTCCCGCTGCGCCGCCGGCACGCCACGTCGATCGAAGAGGGCTCGCGACGCGGCACCGAGCTCGGGATCGTCGAGGAGGCGGCGATAGGCGCGAGCCGCGAGTTCGTTGGCGCGAAGCAGCGAGCTTCGCACGTCGCGCTCCGCGACGTCGGAGGCTCGCCGCGCCGAGAGCACGATGCCCGACCGCTCGGCGAGCTGCCGCAGCGCCTCGGGGAACTCGAGGCGGTGGTACCGCATCATGAAGTCGATCGCGTTGCCGGCGGCGCCGCACGAGAAGCACTTGAAGAAGGGGATGCCCTTGTGCGTCACGATCGCCATGGAGGGGCGATGGTCGTCGTGGAACGGGCAGAGCCCGAGGTGCTCGCGACCCTTGCGCACCAGTCGCACGTGCTCACCGATCAACGACACGAGGTCGGTCGCCTCGAGGACGCGGTCCCGATCGTTTCGCTCGAAGCCGCCACTCATCGCCGCGAGCTCCTCGCGGGCGAGACCGGCCGCGCGGCGGGGCTTCGTGGACTGGAATCGTCGTTCGCAGGGGACATGGCGGAACCGGGAGGAACCTGAGGGGCGAGAGACGATCGAACGCCGTCACGAGAACCTGCGAATTCGGGGCCGGGCATCCAACCTTGCACCGCCCGCGAGACGCCTGGCGGACGAGACAAACGTGCCACCGCCTCCGAAGACCACGGAGGTTCGCGGCAACCGTCTGAACGAAGGTGGGATGGATCCTGCCCCGACGAGTCTTCCGCGTCCCTGCGGTCGACGTCCAACTCCCGGACCGGCTGTTGCGGGTGCATTCCCGCGCCGATCGAGCTCACGTCAAGTTGTGGCGCCGAAGCGAACGAACGACGTCGACGGAAGCGGGACAGGGAACGCGAGACGCACGCGGCGGAGGGAATTCAGGAGAGTTCCGCTCGGTCGGCTCGGGGCGACTCGTCGGTCCGGGGACCGCTTCGGCAGAAGAGTAGACCGCACTTGGGTACGGTCAACCAATGACAACGGATTTCGAGCAACAACCTCTTGACTCGGGCGAGGGAACTTGACCCGACGACGTGTCCCCGAAGGACACCGGCGGATTCACACGCCCTGCGGTCGAGAGAACTTGCGCTTGAGCGGCTTCACCAGCAGGCCCTGCCGGATCGCCTTGGTCGACACCTTGATCCGCTTGGGAGCACCGTCGACGAGGGCCGTCACGGTCTGCAGATTCGGCTTGAAGGTGCGACGCGTGCAGGCGGTCACCTTGGTGCCGACGCCGCCGAGGTACTTGGCCCGGCCGCGGGTGCGGATCTTGTTGCCGAAGGTGGTGCGGGCACCGGTGAAGAAGCATTCGCGTGGCATGGCGGATCGACTCGCTCGGACCAAAGGGGGAAACCGCGAAGTCTAGCCGTGCCTCCGGTCCGCCGCAACGGTCTGGTGGTCAGCGACCTTCCGGCCGGAGCCCGGCGGCCCGGACGGCTCGGCTCAGGCCCGCCAGGTCGGCGTCCGAGAACGCGCCGATCTCGTGGCTGTCGAGGTCGAGCACGCCCCAGATCGACGGGGCGTCCCCCAGCGGCACGACCGCTTCGGACCGGTCGCGGGGATCGCACGCCACGTAGGCCTCGCCGAGCGACAGGACGTCGTCGATGGCGAGGCTTCGTCCCTCGAGCAGGCAGCGGCCGCACACCCCGTGGAGCCCGATGGGACTGCAGGCGGGCTTGTCCCGCCGGGCTCCGAGCAGAAGCTGGGCGGGC
>JBMTTG010000014.1:0-23398 GCA_049449095.1 Phycisphaerales bacterium
GTTCGAGTCGCCGGGCGACGAGATCGTTCCGGAGTCGCCGTTCGAGGTCCCCGGCGTGGTGCTCGGCGCGGCCTTTTCACCCGAGGTCCCGCTCGCCGAGATTCCCGCGTCCGGGCGGGCCAACCTGCTGTCGCTCGAGGTGGGACCGTCCGGTCGGGTGAAGGTCGCCGATCCGATGCGGATCCTCGCCCTCGGCGACACCGACTTCACGATCGAAGCGTGGGTGCGTCTCGACGAACTCGCGGGCATGCAGGATCCCGGCAAGCGCCAGTACCTCGTCCAGCGCAAGCCCCTCGATGCGGGAGGAACGAAGACCGACTTCGCGTTCCTCGCGCAGTCGGGCAACAGTCCGCTCGCCGCCGATCGCCGCTTCGGCAAGACGTCCGGCTTCACCGGCCGCGAGCTCTCGATCCAGTTCGGCACGGGCGCGGAGCTGTGGTGCGTCACCTCGAGTCTCCGGGTGGAGCGGACGGGCTGGCACTTCATCAGCGTCGCGCATCGCGCCGACCCGGAGGAGGCGTGGGTCCGCTTCGGCCTCGACGGCGAGTTCGAGGAGTTCCTCTTCGATCCCGAGTCGCATCTGGCCTTGCCGGCCCCGGTGATCGTGGCGGCGCACACCTCGGCGGACGGCACCTACAACCAGCGGATCCGCGGCGCCGTCGACGAGCTGAGAATCACCCGTCGCGTGCTCGCGCCGGGCGAGCTGCTCGATCGTCGACCGTACGGTTCGAGCGGCGACTGCAACGTCAACGGGCGCCCCGACGACTGCGACCTCGCCGACGGCACGCTGCGCGACGCCGATCGCAACGGCGTGCCGGACGAGTGCGAGCGAACGGCGTGCCGCGGCGATCTGGACAGGAGCGGCCAGGTCGACGGACTCGACCTCGCGATCCTGTTCGCGTCATGGGGGAGCGGGGGTGTTGCGGATCTCGACGACAGCGGCGTGGTCGATGGGCTCGACCTGACGATTCTCTTCGCGGCCTGGGGCGAATGCGCGTCGGATCCGTGCGAAGGCGTCCGCTGCGACGACGGCCTCGCCTGCACGATCGACCTCTGCGATCCCGTCACCGGGGAGTGCCGGTTCATTCCCATCGAGGGTTGCGAGCCGGATCCCTGCGAGGGCGTCGAGTGCGACGACGGGAACCACTGCACGATCGATGTGTGCGACGCTCGCACCGGCGAGTGCGTGCACACCCCGATCGACGGCTGCGAGCCGTTCGTCTGCGGCAGTCCGAGCGCAGGCCCTTGCGGTCAGGCCCACCCGACGCCTGCCTGCGAGGACGCGGCATGCTGCAAGCAGGTCTGCGCCTTCGATCCGATCTGCTGCGACGTCGCGTGGGATGTGGGGTGTGTCGAACTCGCCGGGACGATCTGTCCCTGAGGGACGGATCGCTCAGTTCGAGCGACCCTCCCGCTCAAGCATCGGCCAGTCGGGCAGCCGCTTCATGAGTTCGGGCAGCAGCGACGACAGCAGGCTCTCGACCCGCGCGACGTAGGCGTCGATCGCTTCGCGCTCGCCGGTCCCGCGAGGGATCGTGGCGTCGAACTCGACCTTCATCCAGTACGCATAGCGCTGGTAGAGCTGGAAGGCGAGGCTGCGCACGTCGGTCGCCCGCGGCGTGAGGCGTCCGTTGGCGATGAAGAAGTAGCCGCCAAGCTGCAGCGAGCCCGGATCGGTCGGCGCGACGAATCGGCTGATGCGAAGCGCGAGTTCGCCGACCGGCAGGGCCACCGGCTCCGAGATCCGCGTCACCGGATGCTCGAGGTCGACGATCGGATAGGGCTCTCCGGTATCGAGGTTCTCGAGTCCCTCCTCGATCCGCACGCCTGGAATCGAAAGCCGCAGCGGCCGGATCTCCGCGGGGCCGTCGATCGACATGCCCTGCCCAACCCAGCACACCTCCGGCACGTGCGGCGACTCGTCGGGATCGCCCGAGTAGAAGGCGATGTGAACCCGAAGTGTGGAGGCGGCGCTCACGTCGTCGCCGACCTCGAGCGCATAGGTGCGTTCGAGGTAGTGCGGCGTGCCGAGCACCTCGACGACCTGCGAGTCGAGCAGGCGGTCCTCGCCGACCCGCCGCCACTCGCCGAGTCGCGTGGGCAGGGTCGAGAGCGGCTGCCGCAACGGCGCCTCACGCTTCTCGGCCTCGATGCCGAGCGTCGCGGCCGTCACCCGCAGCGCGAGGCCGCCGACGAACACGAGCCCGATCGCCAGCGAACACGCCGCGAGGCCGCCGCGCCATCGAAGCGGCGGTGGCGGCGGTGGGGCGGGGGCGTCGTCGGGAAGCGACTCCTCGCGGTTGAACGGCACGAGCGCCCATGCGACGAAGAGCGCGACGACGAGGACCGGCAGCGTCCAGAGATCGGAGATCGCGCCGTGCAGGTCCCCTTCGAGGATGCGGGAGTCCTGCGTCGCGAGCACCGCCATGAAGACGATGCGCAACGCGTTGAAGACGATCGCCAGCAGCACCGTGGCGGCGAGGAACGCCAGGCGCGACCAGACGCGATCGAGGATCCACCAGCCGATGGGCACCGCGGCGCAGAGCACGGCAGGCAGCATGCGGATGCCCGAGCACGCCTCGGCCACGTTGACCGGCGACCAGTCGCCGTCGTGCAGCACCGAGATCACCGTGCCGCTTCGAGAGGCGGTGAAGCCGAACATGCCAACAAGGTGGTAGCCCCAGTCCGCGGCGATCCCCTGCAGGGCCATCGTCACCGGCGCGAGCACGCGGCTTCCGATCGCCTGCCCGAAGACGAGCAGGTAGAGCGCCGGGAACCACAGGATCCTCCACGATCCGCGTCCGAGGATCGTCGCGGCGATTCCCGCGAGCACGAGCACCACCGCGAGGCCGCGGCTGTTGTGGCTGTTGACGATCGAGACCGCGAGTGTTGTCGAGAGCACGAACCACGCCGATCCGGCGACCACGAGCAGCGGTCCGATCCGGCTCGCGCCGGCGGGACGGCCCGCGAGTCGGCCCCGATTCATCCAGACGAGCCACACCGCACCGAGCGGCGCGAGCAGGGTGTGGGCCCACTCCTTCGGATCGGACAGGACCCATCGCCACTGGATGCGGAAGTAGGACGCGAACGCCCAGAGAAGCAGGGCGGCCGCGATCGCGAGAACGATCGTCCGGGTTCGGACCGAGAGGGTCGAGTCATTGGCGGACTCGTTCGCAGGATCGCTCACCACGCCACCTCCGCGGATCGCTTCGCGGGGATGCTTCGCGGGCTTCCGTCAACTTTGCCGGCGTCGCTCGCCGATCGAGGGCATTCGATGACGGACCCGACTCCCGATCCCGCCACGCCCGACGAACCGCAGACCGTTCCCGCGGAACTCCAGTTCCTCGAAGGTCCGCAGTCGCGGCTCTTCGAGGCGGTGCGGGCTTGGAAGATCCTCGTCGAGTTCATTCGCGGCTTCCGTCGGCTGCACTTCGTCGGTCCATGCGTGACGATCTTCGGTTCGGCGAGGTTCAAGGAGGACAATCCGTACTACGGGATGGCGAGGGAGACGGCTCGTCGGCTCGCCCTCTCCGGATTCACCATCATGACCGGCGGTGGTCCGGGAATCATGGAGGCGGCGAACCGAGGAGCGCGGGACGTGAAGGGGCGGTCGATCGGCTGCAACATCATTCTTCCGATGGAGCAGGCGCCGAATCCCTACATCGATCGTTGCATCGAGTTCCGGTACTTCTTCGTCCGGAAGGTGATGCTGGTGAAGTACTCCTATGCCTTCGTGGTGCTGCCGGGCGGCTACGGCACCATGGACGAGCTCTTCGAGACGCTGACGCTCATCCAGACCCGCAAGATCCACGACTTTCCGATGGTGCTCATGGGGCGGTCCTACTGGCAGCCCATGCTCGACTTCCTCCGCGACCGCATGGTTCGGGACGGCACGATCGATGCGGAGGATCTCGATCGGTTCGTGGTGACCGACGACCCCGCCGAAGCGACCAAGGTGATCTCGGAGGTCGCGCTGCCCAAGTTCGGGCTCGGCTACGGGACGCGGGTGCGTCGTCGCTGGTTCCTGGGCGAGTGAGGGGTCGCGGGATCTTCCGACTCGGTCGACCGCGGACTTCCCGGCCGCCAAGGCCGCGTGCAAGGGGTTCCCAACGCCCTTCGAAATCCCCTCGGCATCGACTCCGTCGGTGCATCCGAGCGAACCGCGACGGCTACGCTCCGCTACTACCTGCTCCGCCGGAACCCGTCATGCCTCGAATCTCGCTTCGCCCGATCGCCGCCGCGCTGACCGTGCTTCTCGTTGCCGGCTCGGGCGCCGAAGCGATGGCCGGCGACGGATCCGAGCCCGGGCCCTTTGCGGCCGGTCGCCGCGACGTGACGGTGACCCGCCCCAATGGATCCACCTTCCAAGCCACGCTCCACTACCCCGCCACCACGGCGGGCACCAATGCGCCGTTCGACGCAAGCGGCGGTCCCTACCCGGTCTTCTCCTTCGGGCACGGCTACCTCACCCCGGTGACGCAGTACGCCTCGACGCTCGATCACCTCGCGAGCCACGGCTACTTCGCGATCGCGAGTCGCAGCGGTGGCAACCTCTTCCCGAGCCACGGCGCGTTCGCGGAAGACCTGCGCTCCTGCCTCGACCATCTGATCGCGGCGAACGCGGACGACGCGAGCCCTTTCGCCGGCGCGGTCGCGACCGAGCGGCTCGCCGTCGGCGGGCACTCGATGGGCGGCGGCGCGTCGATCCTCGCGGCGGCGGCGGATCCGCGGATCCTCGCGGTGGTGCCGCTCGCGGCGGCGGACACGAACCCGTCCTCGATCGCGGCGAGTTCGCAGATCGGTGCGCCGATGCGGCTCATCGTCGGCAGCGAGGATTCGATCGTGCCGCCCGGTCCGAGTTCGGGCCCGATGTACACGAACACGCCGTCGCCCCGCCAACTGGTGTCGATCACCGGCGGATCGCACTGCGGATTCCTCGATGGATCGATTCCGTTCTGCGACAGTGGTTCGATCTCCCGTGCGGCCCAACTCTCCGAGACTCGGCGCCTCATGCTCGAGTTCCTGGAGGTCCATCTGCGGGAAGGCGATGACGCGGCGTGGCAGGCGGTGTGGGGCCTTGAGGCGGCGACGCAGCCGGGCCTTGTCGTCGAGATCGATGCCCGACTCGCGATCGATCCGGCGTCGCGCGTCGTCGAGGTGCCCGCGGGTGGCGGGACGACGATCGCCTGGACCGTGACGAACACCGGCACCCGCGAGGCGGTCGTCGAGTTCGTGTTGCTGGCCGAAGCGCCGCTCGCCGCCACGCTCGATCCGGCCGGAGCGACGCTGCTGGCGGCGGGCGACTCGCTCGAGGTCGCCGCCACGATCGTGGACTTCGCGGCTGGCAAGCCGATCGCGGCCATGCTCGTCGCCCGTCGAAGCGACGATGCGGGCACCTCGGCGTCGCTCGAACTGATCGAGGCTTCGTCCGGATCGCCGGATCTCAATGGTGACGGCATCGTCTCGGGGGCGGATCTCGCGCTCCTGCTCGGCAACTTCGGCGGCAGCGGCCTCGGCGATCTCGACGGCAGCGGCGAGGTGGACGGCGCGGATCTCGCCATTCTGCTCGGGGCGTGGAAGAGCACGGCGCCGTGAGCGGATCCGGGTCCGCGGCGACGTCGAGCGCCCAACACCCGGGCAGTCCCGTCGCGATCGACGTGCTTCGCAGTCGCCTGCTCGTCGAGGCCGGCTTCCGGCACGGCTTCTCGACGCGTCGCGGCGGCGTGAGCGACGGTCCGTTCGCATCGCTCAATCTCGGCGTGGCGTCGGCGCCGGGTGAGGCCGACTCGCTCGAACGCATCGCGGAGAACCGCCGACGCTTCGGTCGGGCCGTCGTCGAAGTCGGGCACGAGGATCTGCCGTGGGTGTTGTCGCGACAGGTGCACGGTTCGGTCGTCCACTGGTCCGAAGGCCCGGTCGCCGATCCCCGCGATCTCGAGCGCCTGCCGGTCGCCGATGCGATCGTGGGTCGCGAGTCCGGCCGGCTTCTCTCGGTGCGGACCGCGGACTGTCTGCCGATTCTGCTCGGATGCGCGCGAAGCGGGCTCGCGGCCGCGGTGCATGCGGGATGGCGTGGGCTCGTCGGCGGCACCATCTCTGCGGCGCTCGACGCGATGGCGGCACGCGGAGCCTCGCGCGACGCGATCGTCGCCGCGATCGGCCCGGCGATCTCCGTCACGCGCTACGAGGTGGGTGCGGAGGTGATCGAGGCGTTTCGCGAGATCGGACTCGAACCGGCGCATCGGTCGGCCGAGGAGACCGGCACGAAGCCGCATCTCGATCTCGCGGCGACCGCGCGCGAGGTGCTTCGGCGTGGCGGCATCGAGGGCGATCGCCTCGACCTGCTCCCGTGCTGCACCTTTCGCGAGCCGGATCGCTTCTTCAGCTACCGGCGCGACGGGGCTCGGAGCGGACGCCTTGCCGCGGTGATCGAACCGCGGGGGTGAGACCCGTCACCGGACGAGGCGACGGCCGCGGCCCTCGCAGCACGTCGGGGCGCGACGCATCCGACGTCGTTTCGGCGAGGCCGATACCAGCTCCCCAGCCCACCCCGGAGTCCAGGCGACGGCTGCGGCCGCGCATTCCAGGCGGCACGATGTGCCTGCGCAGGCGCTTTCCCAGACTCGGAGTTGCAACGACCCGTGCCGCTGTGGATGATTTCGCCGGTCTCCCCGGAACTTGGGTGGGGAGCATCGTCGAGCGAGTGGGCATGGGTTCGAGGAGAGATGGGGCGACCGAAGGGTTCGGTCGTCGGAAGGAGTCGCGCGGCCGGAGGCCGAAGGAGGAGATCGATCGATGACCAGTGCACAAGCGGCACCGCTGGGAACTTGGAGATTGCGAGTCTTGTGGTCGGTGATGGCGATGGCCAGTGGGGCCACGTCTCTCGCCCATGGCGCTCAGACGAGCACGTTGTTCGAGTGGGCCGCTGGAACCTCCGGCGGATCCACAAACTCCGGCATCCTCACCGACGGCTCCACCACGATCACGGCGAGCCTGACGACAGCGGCAAACGGGAACTCCGGAGCCGGCTTCTCGGCGAACTACAACACGTTGAGTTGGTTCCCCGCCGGATTGACCTTGAACAGCCCGGCGACGAACAACTCCGTGGGGCTCGGATTCCTTGCCGCCGGCTCGCTCCAGACGATCTCCTTCTCCGGCGGCACGGTCACCAATCCGATCCTGTTTCTCACCTATGGCGACCCCGGACTGGTCATCGACCTCGCGGGACTGACCTTCACCACGCTCGGCAGCGGTTCGCAGGTCTCCCAGACCGGGACGTCGTTCACGTTCAGCGGATCCGCCACCAATCAGTTCGACGACGGCATCGCGGTGCAGTTGACCGGGACGTTCTCGACGATCTCGTTCACCCTGAGCGGAGCAACCGACACCATGTCGCTGGGTCTCGCCGCCAATCTCGCTCCGGTGGCGGTGCCCGGCGCCGGACTTGCCGGCCTCGCGACGCTCGGCCTCGCGGGCGTCTCGCGACGTCGCCGCTGAGCAACAGGCTCCGCCCGCCGTCGGGCCTCGTTCGAGCAGCACACCATTGCGCCGCCTCGGGTCAACGCCCGGGGCGGTGTTGCATTGGAGCGTGATGAAGTCTTCGAGCCGCCTACCTCGCCCGGATCACCGGCCCGCAACGCTCGCCACCTGCTCTTCGGTCCACGCCCGAGCCGCGGCATCCGCGGCCGCAACGTCGTCGAGCGACTCGAGCGACTGCGATGGCAGCGAGTCGAGGGCTTCGGCGACGAGCCCGTGGATCCGCGTGAAGCCGATCCGCCCCGCGAGAAACGCCTCGACCGCGATCTCGTTGGCGGCGTTGAACACCGCCCCGGCGCTGCCGCCACGTCGGATCACTTCGCCGGCGAGGTCGATCGCGGGAAAGCGCTCGCGATCCACCGGCTCGAACTCGAGCCCGCGAAGGCGGGTCCAGTCCATCCGCGCCGCACATCCGTCGACCCGTTCGGGGTGGGTCAACGCACACTGGATCGGCATCTTCATGTCGGGGGGCGAGAGCTGGGCGATCACCGATCCATCGACGAACTCCGCAAAGCCGTGGACCACCGACTGCGGATGCACGATCGCCTCGATGCGATCGGCGGAGAGCCCGAAGAGCCAGTGCGCCTCGATCACCTCGAGGGCCTTGTTCATGAGGCTCGCGCTGTCGATGGTGACCTTGCGGCCCATCTTCCACGTCGGATGCGCGAGGGCGTCGGCGACGGTCGCGTTCCGAAGCCGCTCGAGCGGCCAGGTGCGGAAGGGGCCGCCCGACGCGGTGAGCACCACCCGTCGCACCTCGCGGGATTCGCCTGAACGCATGGCCTGGAAGAGCGCGCTGTGCTCGCTGTCGACCGGGAGGATCATGCCCTGTCGCCTGGTGATCTCGCCCATCACGAGCGAGCCCGCGGCGACGAGGGTCTCCTTGTTGGCAAGCGCGATCCGGCATCCCTTGCGGATCGCGGCCATCGTCGGAGCGATGCCCGCGGCGCCGACCATGGCGCCCATCACCACGTCGCCCGGACGCGCGAAGGTCTCGACGATCTCGAGCGCCGCAGCCTCGCCGAGATGCACCTGCGCCCCGCCGACCTCGCCGAGAGCGCCCCGGGCCGACTCGTCGGCGAGCCCGATCGCGGCGGGGCGGTGGCGACGTGCCTGTTCGGCGAGCGTCGCGGCGTTGCGGCCGGCGACGAGCGCCACCACCTCACAGCGGCGATGCGTCGCCGCTTCGAGATGCTCGACGACTTCGAGGGTGCTCACGCCGATCGAGCCGGTCGAACCGAGCACCAGAAGACGGATGGGGGCATCGCTCATGGCGAAGGGGTCTCGTCGGATCCGAGGTTCAGCGATCGTCGCTTCGCACCGCCGCGGGCGAGATCTTGCGGGTGCGTCCGCCGCCGTAGAGCGAACGGACCTTCGGGGCAGCGGGGGCCGGCGCTGCAGCGGCCGCCGCTGCTTCGGCGGGAGCGGGCTGCGAGGACTCGTTGGCCGCTGAAGCCGTGGAACCGGACTCCTGCCCTTCCCGCTTCTCGCCCTTGCTTCGCCCGCGACCGCCCCGACGGCGACGTCGCTTCTTGCGGGCGACCTCGGCAGACTCGTCCCCCGACGAGTCGATGTCGGTGGCGCCTTCCGCCGAACCCTCGGGGGCCTCGGACGATGGCTCGGAATCGGACTCGCTCTCGCGATCGGCGGCGTGATCGTCCGCGTCGGATTCGCCGTCGTCGTCCTGCGACTCGGTCGAGATCGTCTCGACGATCGGCGGCTCGCCGCTTCCTCCGCCGCGCCGCCGCCGTCGCCGTCGCCGTCGCTTCTTGCGGGGCTCGCCGTCGGAGCCTTCATCGCTCTCGCCGCCTTCGATCGTCCCTGGCTCGCGGGCCGATTCGGTCGACTTCACCGGAGGCGCCGGGGGCGGTGGCGGCGCGAACCAGCCTCGGATCGTGGCCAACGCTTCGCCGCTCACCGAACTCATCGCCGCCTTGACGCCATCGATGCCCTCGGCTGCGCAGCGCTCGACGATCTCCTTGCTCGTGACGCCGTACTCCTTCGCGAGCACGTGCACCCGCACCGGGCCTTCGTCGATCGGGATCGCCGGCGCTGGGGTCGCGGGCGTCGACTCCGAAGAGATCGCCTCGGCTTCGGCCGTCGCCTCGTCGCCCTTGCCTCGGCCGCGGCGTCGACGTCGACGACGACGCTTGCGGCCGCCTTCGCCATCGCCGGCCTCGGGGGCTGCGGCATGGTCGCCGCCCTCGGCCTCGTCGGACTCCTCCGGGCCGCCGGCGATCGCTTCGGCTTCCTCGTCGAGATCCTCCGGCTCGAATCCTCCCGCGAGGGCGATCGCGGCGGCATCGGCAGGACCGGGCTTGCGTCGTCGTCGTCGCTTGCGGCGTCCGCCGGACTCCTCGGCCGAATCCTCCTCCTCCTCGATGTCGGCGACGAGGGGGGCCGCGGTCGGCAACTCGGCGATCGAAGGCATCGGCAGCGACGGCAGGCGTTCGATCTCGACGTCCGCGTTGCGATCGTCGTAGGCGTAGACGTCGAAGCGGTCGAGGCCGAGCGCCTCGGAGATCCGCACGTCGACACGCTTGTCGAAGGATCGCTCGAGCCGCACCAACTGCTGTCGGCGCGAACTCAGGAGGCTCGACGCGACCCGCACCGGCACCACGAGCTCGATGCGGCGGATCCGTTCGTGGGCGAGCAGGCTGCCGACTCGGCGCAGCGCGTCGGCGGCGACGGAGTCGGGCAGGCGGATCTCGCCGTGGCCTGCGCACGTCGGGCACTCCGCGTAGTGCGTCTTTCGCAGGCTCGGACGCATTCGCTGTCGCGTGATCTCGACGATGCCGAAGTCGCTCACCGGCAGCACCGTGGTGCGGGCGCGGTCCTTCTTGAAGGCGTTGGTGAAGCGGTCCTGGATGTCCTTGCGGTGCTTGTGGCTCCGCATGTCGATCATGTCGCAGACCACGAGCCCGCCGAGATCGCGGAGCCGCAACTGCCGGCAGATCTCCTCGACCGCCTCGCAGTTGGTTCGGTAGGCGTTGGTCTCGCTGTCCCGCGCCGACCGGCTCTTGCCGCTGTTGACGTCGATGGCGACGAGCGCCTCGGCCTGGTCGAAGACGAGGGCGCCGCCGGAGGGCAGGGGCACCTCGCGGGCGTGGATCAGCTCGATCTGCCGCTCGACGTCGAAGGCGTGGAAGATCGGCGCCTTGCCGCCGTAGTAGCGGACCGGCGGGCTCGATCGCGGCGCGATCACCGACAGGAACGTGCTCGCCCGCGCGCGCGCCGACTCGCTGTCGACGACGATCGCGGAGATGCTCGTGTCGAGCACGTCGCGAAGGGTCCGCAGGAGCAGGTCGCTCTCGGTGTAGAGCTCGCAGGGAGCGCCCACCGAGTCCATCCGCTTCTCCATCACCTTCCACAGGCGGGTGAGGTACGCGGCATCGCGGGAGAGGTCGGTCTTGGTGGCGGTGAAGCCCGCGGTCCGAAGGATGAAGCCGAATCCCTCGGGAAGGTTGAGCGAGTCGAGGATCCGCCGCATCTCCTTGCGCTGCGTCTCGTCCTCCACCTTGCGGCTCACGCCGACCTTGTCCATGCCCGGCATCATCACGAGCAGCCGGCCCGGGATCGACAGGTAGCTCGTGAGGGTCGGTCCCTTGGTGCCGAGGCCCTCCTTGAGGACCTGCACGAGGATCTCCGAGCCGCGCTTGAGCGCCTCCTGCATCAGCGGCCGCGACTTGCGCGGGACCTTCTTGCCGACCTTCTCGGTCTTGTCGCCGCTCGGGAAGTACTTCGGATGCAGGTCGGAGATGTGGAGGAAGCCGTTCTGCCCCTCGCCGAAGTCGACGAACGCGGCCTGGATCGCCGGCTCGACGTTGGTCACCTTGCCCTTGTAGATGTTGCCGACGTTCGTCGCGGTCGCGACGCGTTCGGTGGAGAGGCCGTCAAGGCGTCCCTGGTCGAGGATCGCGATGCGGCACTCCTCGCCGGGGGTGTCGTTGACGATCATCACCCGGTTGAAGTCCCCTGCGGAACTCTGGTTGTTCTGGCTCACGTTCGTGGCGCTCCTGCGTCTGTGGGCGTGCGCCGCGAGCACTCGATGCGATCGCCGCGTCGTGCCGAGAGTCGTCCGCGGTATCGCGGAGGCTCTGCGGGATCGTCGACGCGGTGGAAGTGATCGTGCTCAAGGCTGCGGCGGCGCCGTCGCTGGTTCGCGTCGAACCGGGAACTCCGCGGCGGGCGACTGCTCGCCCCGCTCGCGCCGAAGTCCCGATGGGCGGGCGGTTCGGCGATCCGCCGCGAAAGGGCGGCGGACCTTCGGATCGGTTCGTTTCGCGATCGGCCGCGACGGCGGCCCGGATGGGGAAGCCGCATCGATGCGGCTTCGAGGTGTCTGGAGGTCCGGATCGGCGTGCCCACCACGCAAACCGGATCGTTGGTTCCGCCCTTCGGGCAGAGGCCGGAATCGGCCCTCTCGCCCTCGGGAATTGGCTGGTCGTTGCGGGGCGAGACATCCGGTCTCGGTCCCGGGTCGAGGGCGAGTGACCATCCGGGTCATCACCGTCGAGCGACGCGAAGTCTACGGCTGCGCCTCGGGCGGGGCAAACGCGGCCGCTACTCCGCGGTCCAGCCGCCGGTCGAGTCGGGCGCGATGGCGCGAAGTTCGTCCCGCAGGGCGTTGAGCACTTGCCGCTCCGAATCGAACGCGCCAACCCGCCGGGCGAGCCGCTCGCAGCGGGGGATATCGACGAGGCGGATGATCTTCTTGATCTCGGGGATCTGGCCCGGGGTCATCGAGAGGGTCCGCAGGCCCATGCCGAGGAGCAGCATCGTGTAGAGCGGCTCGCCGGCGATCTCGCCGCAGATCGAGGCGTCGATCGACTCCCGCCGCGCGGCCCGCACCACGCTCTTCACGAGCTGCAGCACCGCGGGATTCGCCCCGCTGTAGAGCGGCGCCACCCGCTCGTTGCCGCGATCGACCGCGAGCACGTACTGGATCAGGTCGTTGGTGCCGATCGAGAAGAAGGCGACCTCGCGGGCGAACGCCTTGGCCATGAGCGCCGCGCTCGGCACCTCGATCATCATGCCCACCGGAAGGTCGCTTCGGAACTCGACGCCTTCCTCCTCGAGCTCCTCGATCACGTCGTTGAGGATCATCCGCGCCTGGCGCAGTTCCATCACCGTCGACACGAGCGGGAACATCACCTTGACCGGGCCATGCACGCTCGCGCGGAGGATCGCCCGCAGCTGCGTCTTGAAGAGCGGCTGGTTCTGCAGGCAGTAGCGGATGCTGCGAAGCCCGAGGAACGGATTGCGTTCGGGCTCCTCGGCGCGGAGCTGGGTGTACTTGTCGGCACCGAGGTCGAGGGTCCGGATCGTGAGCGGGCGACCGCCGAGCAGTTCGATCGCCTTGCGGTAGGCCGCGTAGTGGTCCTCCTCGGTCGGTTCGGTGGGGCTCGTGAGGAAGAGGAACTCCGTGCGGTAGAGGCCGACGCCCTCGCCGCCGTTCTCGAGGACCACCGGGATCTCGTCGGGGAACTCGATGTTGCCAAGCAGGGCGATGCGGGTGCCGTCGAGGGTCTCCGCCTGCATTGCCGCGTCGGCGCGAAGGCTCGCGCGGTACTGCCGCTTGCGCAGGTCGAGCTCGCGATAGGCCTGCACGGTGTCGGCATCGGGACGCAGGATCACCGTGCCGCTGTCGCCGTCGACGATGACGAGATCGCCGTCCTCGACGCGGCTGCTCACGCGACCGCATCCGACCACCGCGGGAAGGTCGAGGGCTCGCGCCACGATCGAGGTGTGGCCGGTCCGGCCGCCGAGATCCGTCGCGAAGGCGAGGATGCGCTGGCGATCGATCGCCGCGGCCTCGCTCGGCGTCAGTTCATGCGCGATCAGCACCGCGCGGTCGCGGAGCTTCGCAAGGCGGCTGGAGGTCTCGCCCATCAGCTTGCCGAGCACGCGGCGCTCGAGGTCGACCACGTCGTGGGCCTTCTGCCGGAAGACCTCGCTGCCGAGCGACTCGAACTGCACGACGAGCGTGCGAAAGCGGTCCGCGACCGCCGCTTCCGCGTTGAGCCCCTCGTCCCGGATCGCCATCGCGATCGGTTCGAGCAGGCTCGGATCCTTCAGCAGGCCGAGGTGGAACTCGAAGATCTTCGAGGCCTCGCCGCCAAGTTCGCGGGCGGTGCGGTCCCGAAGTTCGCCGAGTTCGGCCGATGCGGCGAGCACCGCGTCGTCGAGCCGCACGACCTCGGCGGCCCGCTCGCGCGGCGCGATCTCCCGTCTCGGCACGTGCTTCTCGGCTTCGCCGATCACAAAGGCCGGGCCGATCACGATGCCCGGGCTGACGGCGATGCCTTGAACCTGCTCCATGAACCGAGGATTCCACCACCGCCTCTGGCGACCGGCCGGGAACAACCCGTGCGGTCGCGGGGCGAAGTCATGCTAACGAACGGTCTCTCAAGCAAAGGGGGCGGCGGAACCGTCGCTCCGCCGCCCCAGGGATCGCGATCTCGAGGACGTTCCGGGGATTCCGGTCAGTCCTTCACTTCGTACTCGGCGTCGATGACGTCGTCGGCCTTCTTCGCGGAGCCCTCCGCCTCGGGCTTCACCTCGGTGGTGCCGCCCTTGGAGGTCGCTTCGTAGACCGCCTTGCCGAGGGCCTGCGCCGCGGTCTCGAGCTGCTTCGTCGCCGCCTCGATCGCGGCCTTGTCGTCGCCCTTCACCTTGTCGGTGAGGTTCGAGACGGCGCTCTCGATCGCGCCGCGATCCTCCGCGGAGACCTTGTCGCCGTGCTCGGCGAGCGCCTTCTGCGTCGAGTACACGAGCATCTCCGCCTGATTGCGCACCTCGACGAGCTCGCGCTTGGCCTTGTCCTCGGCGGCGTGCGACTCGGCGTCGCGCTTCATGCGCTCGATCTCGTCCTTGTCGATGCCGGAGGAGCCGGTGATCTCGATCTTGTGCGCCTTGCCGGTCGCCTTGTCCGTCGCGGAGACGTTGAGGATGCCGTTGGCGTCGATCGCGAACTCGACCTCGATCTGGGGCACGCCCCGCGGCGCGGCGGCGATGCCGGTGAGGTCGAAGCGGCCGAGGGTGCGGTTGTCGCCGGCCATCTGCCGCTCGCCCTGGAGGACGTGGATCGTCACCGCGTTCTGGTTGTCCGCCGCGGTCGAGAAGGTCTCCTTGCGGGAGGTCGGGATCGTGGTGTTCCGCGGGATCAGCACGGTCATCACGCCGCCGAGGGTCTCCACGCCGAGGGAGAGCGGCGTGACGTCGAGGAGCAGGACGTCCTTGACCTCGCCCTGCAGCACGCCGCCCTGGATCGCCGCGCCGATCGCGACCACCTCGTCGGGGTTGATGCTCTTGTCGAGCTCCTGGGTCTTGAAGATCTGCTTGGCGATCTCCTGCACCTTGGGGATGCGGGTGGAGCCGCCGACCATCACGACCTCCTGGATCTCCGAGGGCGAGAGCTTCGAGTCGCGAAGCGCCGCCTCGCACGGGCCGCGAAGCCGATCGAACAGGTCGCTGCAGATCGACTCGAACGTCGCGCGGGTCACGGTGATCTGAAGGTGCTTCGGCCCGTTCTGGTCCGCGGTGATGAAGGGCAGGTTGACGGTGGTCTCCATCTGGTTGGAGAGCTCCATCTTGGCCTTCTCCGCCGCCTCCTTGAGCCGCTGCAGCGCCATCGGATCCTTGCGGACGTCGATCCCCTCGGCCTTGCGGAACTGCTCGGCGAGATGGTCGATCAGCCGCTGGTCGAAGTCGTCGCCGCCGAGGTGGCCGTCGCCGTTGGTCGACTTCACCTCGAAGACGCCGTCGCCGACGTCGAGGATCGAGATGTCGAAGGTGCCGCCGCCGAGATCGAAGACCGCGATGCGGGCGTTCTTCTTCTTCTCGAGGCCGTAGGCAAGGGCCGCCGCGGTCGGTTCGTTGATGATCCGCTCGACCTTGAGCCCGGCGATCTCGCCGGCGTCCTTGGTGGCCTGCCGCTGACTGTCGTTGAAGTAGGCCGGCACGGTGATGACCGCGCGATCGACCTTCTCGCCGAGGTAGTCCTCGGCGGTCTTCTTGAGGTCCGCGAGGATCATCGCGCTGACCTCGGGCGGGGTGTAGGTCTTGTCGCGGACCTTCACCTTCACGAGTTCGTCGCCGCCGCCGACGACCTCGTAGGGGACGATCTTCTGCTCCGCCTCGACCTCGCCGTGGCGGCGGCCCATGAAGCGCTTGATGGAGAAGATGGTGTTCTTGGGATTGGTGACCTGCTGGTGGCGGGCGGGCTGCCCGACGAGCCGGTCGCCCTTCTCGGTGAACCCGACGACCGAGGGGGTCGTCCGGTTGCCGGAGGCGTTGATGATGACCTTGGGCTGGCCGCCTTCCATGACCGCCACCACGGAGTTGGTGGTCCCGAGGTCGATGCCGATGATCTTGGACATGCGTGAGGTTCCTTTCATGAGTGCGCCGTCGTCGGAATCTCGCCCGGGGGTGGACTCGCGGCGACGGCGGAGTCTCGCCTTCTGCAACCGCGATGCCAATGCGAACGCTCGATCGGAGGGTTCTGAAGGTCTTCGAGGCGTTCACCCGGCAGGCGACGCCTTCGGGCCTGCCGTTCTGGCACTTGCGGTCTCGCGTCTCGCTCGATCGGGGGCGAGATGACTCGCCGTCGCACGATCTCGGGGATCGCGCTCCAGGGGGGCGAAGTCCTCATGGCGACCGTCGCCTTCGCGGCGTTCGCAATCGCGGTGGTCGGCCGGCTCGCCTCCGACTCGGTGCCGGTGCTTCAGAAGGTGTCGTGGATTCCGGTTCCGGCGCTGGCCGCGGCGATGGCCATCGCGATCCTCGCGATGGCGGCTATGCGGCGGCTTCGCCAGGCCGCGTCGGCGCCTGCGGGCGAAGCACCCGCGATCCGAGGATCCAAGGCGTTCGGCGGCGCGGTGCCGATCGCGACCGCGTTGCTGGCCCTGCTGGTCGCCGACCATCTGCTGAGTCGCTGGGGACTGCCGCGTGCCTGTCGCGACTCGATCCGGCTGATCCACTGGAATGCGGCGAGCCCGTCGCAGCGCGACGCGCCGCGGGCTTCCGAGGCGCTCGCGGCGATCGATGCGGAGATCCTCGTCGTCTCGAACGACTGGTGGCTCTTCGGACGCCCGTTCACAAGGACCTGGAGCGCCGAGGCGCGGACGGTCCATCGCGCGGGGCCGTTCGCGATCGTGACCGATCTTCCCCTTCGCGAAGCGAGGCTGGTGCTCGCCTCCGAGGGACGGTGGGCGGGGCTCTTCCGCGTCGAGCATCCCGGCGGGGCGGGGGAGGAACTCTCGATCCTGGTGGTGGATCTGCCTTCCGCCACGGACCTCTCGCGGCGCGACCTTGCGGACAAGCTTCGCCGCGATCTGGAGAGGCTCGACCTTCCGTCGATCGATCTGGTGGTCGGCGACTTCAACATGGATGCGGGCAGCGCGTCGCTGGCTGCCGCGTTCCCGTTCCACCGCTCGGCGTTCGACCTCGTCGGCGAGGGGTACGCCGCGAGCTATCCGCGGACCTTCCCGCTCTGGCATCCCGACCAGATCCTCGTCGGCGAGGGGATCGAGCCCTGCGGCTATCGGCTGATCGATCTCGGTGTGGGGTCGCACCGGGCGCAGGAACTGCGGCTGCCGGTCTCCTCGGGCGAAGCGCGTTGAGGGAACGTCAGGCCTCGGGCCGGCTCCGGAATCGCGACCGTCAGCGGGAATCGCGCGAGACCCGCTGCCAGAGCCACGAGTACAGCGTGTCCTGCATGATCGGGTCGGTCACGATCTGATTGGGGAGACTCGCCACGATGCTTCGGTCCGCATCGACGAGCCAGTCGACCGAGGCGTCGGAGTGCAGGCGGTTGGTGCCGATGCCGTGGTTGAAGTCGCGTCGCGTGCGCATGCCGTCCACCACGAGAACCCGCCGCGGGCCCGTCGAGCCGAGGTGCCGACCGAGGCGTCGATCGAAGTCGCCGCGGTAGTGGTAGTTCGTGAAGACATCCTGCGTGAAGGCCGGCTTGGTGAACGCGATGCTGTATCGCTCGATCGTGTGCTCGCCGATGTGGCTCGGGCAGTAGCAGGTCCGAGGCACGTCGACGTAGGGGTTCCACGGATTCGAGAGCAGCCCCAGTCCGTCCCACCGCGCGCGACCGAACTCGTCGGGACCCGCGGTCGCGGCCATCATCTCCTGCGGCTCCCACGTGGACGGCGTGAGGTGCACCGACGAGGGAAGCCGCTCGTTGAAGTCGGCGGAGTAGGCCTGCATCGCCACGCCGAACTGCCGAAGGTGCGACGCGCACCCGACGCGATGGGTGGTGTCCCGCGCGGCGCGCAGCCCGGGCATCAGCGTCGCGGTGAGGATCACGGCGATCGCGAGCACGGCCATCAGCTCGATCAGGTTGAAGCCCCGCCGATCGGAGAAGGCAGGATCCCTCGGGGATCGCGGAGGCGACCCGGCGGGAGATCGCGGGTGGCGGGGCAAGTCGAGGATCACGAGGACTTCCGGCGGGGAGGACCGCGGCGAGTTCGTCAAAGGAGTCTAAACGCAATTTCCATCGGAGGCGGGTGAAACCGGCAACCCGAGGTCGATCGGTATAGTCCGACGCCGCTTGCCCAGCCCGGGTTCGCCGGATCGGCGAGCGGGACTCGGACCGTCGGGATCCCGATGCCTTCACCGCCCACCGCTCCCACCCCCGAAGAGGATTGGCGCCTGATGCAGCGGGTGGCCGAGGGCGACGAGGCTGCGGTCGCGGAGCTCTACGACCGCTTCAACACGCTGGTCTTCCAGGCGGCGCGGCAGGTCCTCAATTCGCGAGCCGAGGCCGAGGATGCGGTCCAGGAGATCTTCGTCCGCCTCTGGAAGACCGCGGACCGCTACGACCCGGCCCGAGCGAAGCTCGTGACGTGGGTGATGCTGATCGCTCGCCGCCACGTGATCGACCGCCTCCGAAGGCGGGGCGTGCGACCCGACCATGGGGCCGGCGAGGGCCCCGCGCTCGACCAGTCGCCGGCGGCGGAAGCGGCCCGAGGCCCCGAGGAGAGCGAGCGAGAGAAGATCCGGGCGAGGATCGCCGAACTGCCTGCCCTGCAACGGACCGTGATCGAGCGGGCGTATCTCCAGGGGTTCACGCTTCGCGAGATCTCCGAGCAACTCGAGGCCCCGCTGGGGACGGTGAAGTCCGCGCTCAGCCGGGGCCTGGGTCGCCTGCGGGATCGGCTCGAGGATCCGGGGGACCAGCCATGCCCTTCCTCCCGCACGCCGCTTGGGTTTCCGGACCGCTGCGGACCGTCGACATCGTGGCGTCGTCGCCGACTCGCAGTCTCACCGGGAGAATTCGAGGTTCGCGGTGGAACCGTCGCCGCGGGCCGATCGGATGGGCGGCGTCCGATGGCCGGAGATCCGGCCTGAATGCAGCGGGACTTCATGCCGCGAAGCGGGGTCGAAGTTGGAACGCTTCGCGGGGACTGGACGAATGGTGCGACTCGCCAGACTCCGCGGCAATCCGCGGCCTCCGGGCGGGATCGGCGGGTTCGAGCATCGGCCGGGTCGGAGTCGCGGTGGCTTCGACACGGGCTCGAGCGTCGGGTTTCGGGCGACGTGGGTTCGAAAGGTTGGTTGGATCGGCATGAGTGGCGACAGGTCGAACGAGGATGCCGGCGGGGCACCGATGGATCGCGAGACGCTGTTGGATCTCGCCGCGCTCGAGGTGCTGGGACTGCTCGACGAGGAGTTGGCGGTCGAGTTCCACCAGGCGCTCGAGGCGGCCCCGGAACGTTGGCGCGAGGAGGTTCTCGAGCGTCAGGCCGAGTGGGCGTGCGATCCCCGCTTCCTCGCCTCGTCGAAGCCGTCTCCCGAACTTCGCGCTCGAACGCTCGCCGCGGTGGCTCACGCCGTGCGGGTCGAGTCCCCGATTCCGGTCCCGGTCGGCGCCTCGGCGGGCGAGAGATGGGGAGATCGGACGGAGTCGTTCGTGTCGGAGGAGAACGAATCGGTCTCGGGACCGCTTCGCCAGATCGTCGAGCAACTGCGGATCCGCCAGGAGTCGGATCGCCGCGCCCGTTCGGCGCCGTGGCTCTGGCGGGCGGCGAGCCTCGTGCTCGGCGCCGGCCTGCTCGTCAGCGCGTGGTTCCAGATCCGCATGAGCGATCGGGTGACGGAGATCGCCGAGCTGTCGATGCAGCGTCAGACCGACGAGCAGATCCGGGCGCTGATTGGCGAAGGCTTCGAACGGTTCCTGGTGCCGCGATGCTCGGTGATCGGGTTGGCCGCGACCTCGCCGAGCGGTCGTGGTGCCGCGACGGTCTATCGCCATCCCGATGGCGATGGGTTCCTCCTCGCGCTCGGCCTCCCCTCGGCCGCCGGTCCCTACGAACTTCGGGCGATCTGCTGCGACGGCGAGCCGAACACCGAGTCGATCCTCTCCTTCGAGCCCATGGAGGCGGCGTCGGGCTTCCGCCTCTCCGCCGACCGGCTCGCACGGCTTGGCGGCGGCGCACGGTGGGAGATCGTCGACGGGAGCGGCGAGGTCGTGCTTCGCTCCGCCTGATCGCGGTGCAGTCTCTTCAATCCGCTTGACCCGCGCCGGGGGCTCCTTGACGGCAGGCGTCGGGCCGCCGCGACGAGGCAATCCTCATCACGCCGGTTCGGTGCTCGCGCGGCGAGACCACTCGAACTCGAGCGGTTCGAGTTCCGAGGCGGCCTCGTCCCGCTCGCGGGAGAGCCGCTGGCTCGCCTTGCCGTCGGCGTGGGTCTTCGGGTCCATGAGCTTGTCGTCGATCTCGCGGATCCGCCGCTCGAGCTTCTCGATCCGCTTCTCGAGTTCGCCGGTCGAGACCTTCGCGAAGGGATCGCCCGACGAGGACTTCGCGGGCGGCGGCTTCTCGCTCGACCGGTTCGGCTTCGGCGCCGCCTGCGAACGCCCCGCATCGCCCGGGCGCGCGGAGGCGGCGGACGCGGTCCGCTGCTTCTCGAGCCACTGCGAGTAGCGTCCAGAGAACTCGATCGCGCCGCCGTGTCCGTCGAGCACCAGCAGGCGGTCGCAGGTCGCCTCGAGCAGCGCGCGGTCGTGACTGATCAGGATCAGCGAGCCGGCGCTCTGCTTGCCGAACTCGATCAGGGCGTGCTCGAGCCGCTCGGCGGAGGGGATGTCGAGGTGGTTGCTCGGCTCGTCGAGCACGATGAGGTTGTGCGCCGCCGAGACGAGTCCCGCGAGGACCGCGCGGCCGCGTTCTCCGCCGGAGAGATCCGCGAGCGGCTTCTCCTGGTCGTTGCCCGAGAAGAGGAAGGCTCCCGCGAGGTTGCGGGCCTGCTGCTCGCTTGCCTTCGCCTGCCCGTCGAGGGAGAGGATCACCGTCTGCAGGTACCGGTAGACCGGGAGGCTGAGATCGAGATGCTCCTGCGTCTGCCGGAACCAGCCCACGCTCAGGCGGGGGCTCGTCTTCACCTCGCCGCCGTCGGCCTCGAGTTCGCCGAGCAGCGTCTTGACGAGCGTCGTCTTTCCGGCGCCGTTGGGCCCGATGATGCCGAGGCGTTCGCCGGGTTTGACCAGGAGCGCGAGCTCCTCGAAGAGCCGCTTGTCTCCGTAGCGCTTCGAGAGCCCCTCCGCGGAAAGGAGGAAGTCGCCGACCCGCGGAGCCTTGGGCAGCAGCAGGTTCATGACCTCCTGCTCGGCGGGGCGTTCGCCGAGTTCGTCGCGCTTGAACCGCTCCAGACGCGACTCGCGGCCGCGGGCCTGCTTGGCGCGCTGCCCGGCCTTGTATCGCGCGATGAACTGCTCCTCGCTGCGGATCCGATCGAGCTGCTTCTCGTAGTTGCGGCTCTGGGTCAGGAGGCGCTCGGCGCGAAGCGCGATGAAGTCGCGGTAGTTGCCGGGGTACTCCCGCAGGCGTCCCTGATCGATCTCGATGATCCGCGAGACCACGCGATCGAGCAGCCAGCGATCGTGGCTCACGACGATCACCGCCCCCGGAAACTCCTCGGCCAGGAACGTCTCGAGCCACTGCCGACCCTCGATGTCGAGGTGGTTCGTGGGCTCGTCGAGGAGCAGCAGGTCGGGCTGCTCGAGCAGGAGCCTCGCGAGGCCGAGCCGCGCCTTCTGCCCTCCGGAGAGCGTGCGGACCTTCTGGGAGAACTGCTCGTCGGTGAAGCCGAGTCCGTGGAGCGTCGCATCGACCTTGTGGTCGACCGCGTAGCCGCCGAGCGCCTCGATGCGCGACTCGATCTCCGCCTGGCGCTTGAGCAGGCGATCGAGCGCCTCGGGATCCTCGCCCTCCGGCCCGGCCATCGCGGCGAAGACCGCGTCGAGTTCGCCGTGCGCCGCGTGCAGGTCGGCGAAGGCGGCCTCCGCGGAGCCGCGAAGCGTCTCGTCGGGATCGAGCCGCGGGTCCTGCGACAGGTAGCCCACGCGGCATCCGCGCGACATGCCGATCGTGCCGGCGTCGGCCTTCATCAGGCCGGCGATGCACTTCATCAGCGTGCTCTTGCCGCAGCCGTTGCGTCCGACGAGACCGATCTTCTCGCCCGACTCCATCGAGAAGGTGATCTCCTGAAGGATGTCGACCGAGCCGTGGCCGAAGCGAAGCGCGTTGACGGAGAGAAGCGGCATGGGGACGTCGAGGCGGGAGGCGTGGGCAGGTTGCGCCGAACGCGGCGCGAATCGGGGAGTGTACGAGCGACCGGTACACTCGGATCGTGCCCGAGGAAGTCCCTTCCGCCGCTCCCACGATCGCGTCGAGGATCCGCCGCGCCGCGCTGCGGGTCGTGCCGGTGCTCCTCGTCGCGGGCGGGATCGCCTGGTGGTCGCATGCCAACGCGATCCGCTGCGAGCGGCTCTTCGAGGGTTGGGCCGCCGAGTTCGAGCGGGCGTTGGCGGCAGGGGACCTGCGGCTACCGCCGGCGTCGTCCCTCGCGGATCCGGTGCGCGCGGGGCCGGTCGACGCGGCGCTCGCGGCCGGGGCCGCCGACCGGACGGCCTCGGTACGGATCGACCCGACCGAGCAGCCCGGCTTCGCCCGAGTCGCCTGGCGCGATCGGGCGGAGGTCGCGCGATGGATCGAGCTTCGCTGCGATGGAGCAACGGTCGTCGTGAGCGGCGTCGGCGTCGAGCCGGCGGCATCGGAAGGAGCGGAGGAGCCATGATCGATCGCGAGGACGGATCGCCGGCCATGCCGGAGACTCCTGCGGATTCGGCGGGGGCGACGGTGTGGCTGAACGGCGCATTCACCACCCTCGCCGAGGCGCGGATCTCCGCCTTCGACGCGGGCTTCCAGCACGGGGTGGGACTCTTCGAGACGATCGGCGCGAGCGGCGGAACGCCGCGCATGCTCGAGGCGCACCTCGACCGCCTCGCGACCTCGGCCCGGGAACTTGGATTGAGTTCGCGCCTTCGCGTCGATCCCCTTGCCGACGCGGTCGAGGCGACGCTCGCGCGATCGGGACTCGGCGAGGCCCGCATCCGGGTCACGGTCTCCGGGGGCGATCTGAACATGCTGTCCCGAACCGGCGCGAAGCCGGGCGATCCGACCATCCTCATCGCGGTGCAGCCCGCGACGCCCTATCCGCCGGCGCTCTTCGAGCGTGGCGCTCGGGTGCGGATCGCCGACAGCCGCCTCAATCCCCTCGATGCCTTCGAGGCCCACAAGACGCTCCACTACTGGCCGAGGCTCTCTGCGCTCCAGGAGGCGCTCTCGCACCGCTGCGACGAAGCGCTCTGGCTCTCGGTGACGAACCATCTCTGCGGCGGATCGGTGAGCAGCCTGATCGTGGTGCGCGACGGCAAGGTCCTCGCGCCGATCGCTCGTGGCGAAGAGCCCTCGGGCGGGCTGCGGTCACCGGTCCTTCCCGGCGTGACCCGGGCGGCGGTGCTGCGATGGGCCGAGGAGGACGGCCTCGAGGTCGAGCGCCGCATGCT
>JBMTTG010000015.1:0-21820 GCA_049449095.1 Phycisphaerales bacterium
CGTTCGTGTCGCAAGTCCTCGAGGTCTGGGAGGCGAACGGGGTCCGGGTCGTGCCGTCTCGTCACGCCGCCGAACTCTGCGCCGACAAACTCACGACGACTCGTGCTCTGGCCGCCGCGGGAGTGCCCGTCTTCGTCCGTGGCCCACCTGGCCGTTGACTGCCTGCGAGCAGCGTTCCCTCCGCAGGATCGACAGATCCTCCAGACCTCCGGCCTCAACGAGGCATGGGCCGAGTCGCCTGACCGACCATTCGTGCCAACCGGGCGAAGTCAGCGCTCCCCCACCTCCGCCTCCACCGCCTCGCCGGCTTCCGCCGGGGCGGGTCGGGCGACGAAGACGAAGCTCTTGCCCTGGTGGTCGACGAGGATGGTGTCGCCCTCGTTGAACTCGCCCGCGAGGATCCGCGTCGCGATCGGGTTCTCGAGCCGCTGCTGGAAGACCCGCTTGAGCGGCCGAGCCCCGAACTGCGGGTCGTAGCCCTCGTCGGCGAGGGCCTTCTTCGCACCGTCGCTGATCTCGAGGTGCATGCCCCGCGCGGCGAGCCGCTTGGCGAGGAGCTTCGCCTGGATCTCGACGATGCCCGCGAGCTGCTCGCGGCCGAGCTGGTGGAAGATCACCGTCTCGTCGATGCGGTTGATGAGCTCCGGACGCAGGTGCTTCTTGAGAAGGCTCTTGACGTGCGCCTCGATCTCCGCGTCGATCGCGCCCTGCTCGGTCATCTCGAGGATCGCCGCCGAGCCGATGTTGCTCGTCATCACGATGATCGCGTTGGAGAAGTCGACCGTCCGACCCTGGCCGTCGGTGAGACGCCCGTCGTCGAGCACCTGCAGCAGCACGTTGCTGACGTCGGGATGGGCCTTCTCCATCTCGTCGAAGAGGATCACGCAGTAGGGACGACGACGGACCGCCTCGGTCAGGCGGCCGCCCTCCTCGTAGCCCACGTATCCGGGCGGAGCGCCGATCAGCCGTGCGACCGCGTGCTGCTCCATGAACTCGCTCATGTCGATGCGGACCATCGCCTCCTCGGTGTCGAAGAGGAACTCGGCCAGGGCCTTGCAAAGCTCGGTCTTGCCGACGCCGGTGGGTCCGAGGAAGAGGAAGCTGCCGATCGGCCGATGCGCCTCGCCGAGGCCTGCGCGGCTTCGACGCACCGCCTCGGAGACCGCCTCGACCGCCTCCTTCTGCCCGACGACGCGCTTCCGCAGGTCGTCCTCCATGTGGAGGAGCTTCTCGCGCTCGGTCTCGACGAGCTTGCTGACGGGAATGCCGGTCCACTTCGAGACGACCGCCGCGATCTGCTCGGGATCGACCTCCTCCTTGACCATCGCGCCGCCGGCGGCCTGACGCTTCGCGAGCGCGGCCTCGGCGTCGGCGAGCTTCTTCTCGAGGTCGCGGATCTCGCCGTACTGCAGGCGTGACGCGGCCTCGAAGTCGCCGCGGCGCTTGGCCTGCTCGAGCTCGATCTCCTTGGCGTCGATCTGTTCGCGCAGGGTCTTGATGTCGTCGAGCTCGCCCTTCTCGACCTTCCAGCGGGCGTCGAGGGCGTTGAAGCGCTCCTGCTGCGACGCGAGCTCGGCCTCGACCTCGGCGAGGGCCTTGCGGCTCTTCTCGTCGTTCTCGAGCTTGAGGGCCTCGCGCTCGATCTCGAGCTGCATGACCTTGCGGCGCAGCTCGTCGAGCTCGGTCGGCATCGAGTCGTTCTCGATGCGAAGCCGGCTCGCGGCCTCGTCGAGCAGGTCGATCGCCTTGTCGGGCAGGAAGCGGTCGGCGATGTAGCGGTGGCCGAGGGTCGCGGCGGTGATGATCGCGCCGTCCTGGATCCGCACGCCGTGGTGCGCCTCGTAGCGGCTCTTGAGCCCGCGGAGGATCGCGATGGTGTCCTCGACCGAAGGCTCGCCGACGTAGACCGGCTGGAAGCGCCGCTCGAACGCAGGATCCTTCTCGATGTGCTTGCGGTACTCGTCGAGCGTCGTCGCGCCGATGCAGCGCAACTCGCCTCGCGCAAGCGCCGGCTTGAGCAGGTTGCCGGCGCTCACCGCGCCCTCGGCCTGGCCCGCCCCGACGATCGTGTGCAGCTCGTCGATGAAGAGGATGATTCGTCCGTCGCTCGAGGCGACCTCGCGCAGCACCGCCTTCAGCCGCTCCTCGAACTCCCCGCGGTACTTCGCACCGGCGAGCAGCTGCCCGACGTCGAGGGCGACGATGCGGGCCTCCTTCATGGAGTCCGGGCAGTCGCCGTTCACGATGCGGATCGCAAGGCCCTCCGCGATCGCGGTCTTGCCGACGCCGGGCTCGCCGATCAGGACGGGATTGTTCTTCGTCCGCCGCGAGAGGACCTGCATGCAGCGGCGGATCTCCTCGTCGCGGCCGATCACCGGATCGATCTTGCCGGCGGCGGCCCGCTCGTTGAGGTCGACCGCGTACTTCTTGAGCGCCTCGAAGTTGCCCTCGGCGCCCGGATCGTTGACGTTCGACACGCCGGAGGCCTTGCGGATCTGCTCGATCGCCGCGAGCAGCCGCTTGCGATCGACGCCGGCGGAGGAAAGCACCTCGCGGCCGGGGCCGGAGACGTCCGAGAGCGCGAGCAGCAGGTGCTCGCTCGAGATGTAGCCGTCCTTGAGCTTCGTCGCCTCCTTCTCGGCGGCGGCGAGCACGTTCATCAGGTTCTGGCCGCCTTGCGGCGCGGAGCCCTGCACGGTCGGCAGCCGCCGCAGTTCGCTCTCGGCGATCTGCAGGACCCGAGTGGGATCGACGCCTGCCTTCGACAGGATCGAGGAGGCGACGGACTGCCGTTCCTGCAGCATCGCGATGAGCAGGTGCAGCGGCGAAACCTCGCCGTGGCCGGCGGTGTTCGCGGAGGATTGGGCGGAGGCGATCGCCTCCTGAGCGAGGGTGGTGAATCGGTCGAGTCTCATGGGAGAAGTATGTGCAATCGCCGTGCCGCTTCGCCTGGGGAGCGGTCCCCGCTCGTCATGACTGCGGGGACGGAGCGGCCGTTGAGGCAAGTTCCTCACCGCCCGTGAGCGGCGCGAATCGGAGGGTTGAGATGGAGGGTGCGAGCGGGCCCCTCTCCGAGTCGCCGAACGGATTTCGGCGTGGACTCGCACGGAGGACGTCCATGAGTTGCCGCGACGAGCAGATCCAATCCGGGATGGTCGAGACTCGCCCTTGCGCCGCCGGCGGTGGGCGGGATGCCGAACCGTCGGTGCCGCGATCGGGGCTGCCGGAATGGCCGCGGACGCAGGTCGTCGCGGTCCCTCCGGCGGCGTGGCGACTCGTCGGATGCGAATCCAAGCCGCCGCGCGAGACGCCGCGGCTTGGCCAATGGGGCCGATCGATCGCTCGCTCGGAGAACCGTCGGATGGAGCACCTCGCTCGCATGCTCGGCCTTCGCTCGCTCGGCGCCGGCAGCGATCTGCCCCCGGCGGCCTGACGGCGCTGCAAGGTTTTCGGGCGTGCCGAATCGCCTCGACTTCGCCGGGAACTCCCATGCCGACTGGTCTCCGCCGCACCTCGATCTATGCTCGAACCGGACCGTCGGACGGCTCGTTCGAGGGTGGGCGGGGCTCGGCCCCGCGATCGTCAGGTCCGATGCAGCACGAAGCGCGAGCGGCGGCGAGGTGTCCGCGGCACGTGCCGAGAGGAACGTCGCCTTGCTCGAAGAGACTCCTTGGACCGAGAAGCCTTGGCGGCGATGGCGGACCTATGCCGCCGCCGGCGGCCTGTCGCTCGCGGTCGCCACCGTCGCCTCGGCGCAGGTCCGCGTGGTGACGTGGAACCTCGCGAGGCTCAACGGCGATCCGGTCGCGATCGAGGAGGTGCTTGCGACGCTCGCCGAGGACGATCGCCCGGGCTTCGCCGTCGCGCCGGCAGCGCTGGTCTTTCAGGAGGTGACCTCCGGATCGCTCGCGGAGGTCGAGTCGCTCGTCGAGAACGCCGCGGCGCCGGGTGTCGAGTACGTCCGCGCGACCTACACCTCCTCGCCTTCGCAGGATGGTTCAGGCGGCGCGGTGGCGCTCTTCTACCGAAGCGATCTTCTTTCGGAGATCGCGTCGGGCCATCGGGACATCGCAACCGGCGCCGGCCGCGACAGCGATCGCTGGCAGATGCGGCTCGTGGGATATCCCGAGTCGATCGGCACGCTCTGGATCTACGGCGCCCATCTCAAGGCGAGCAACGACGCCGCAAGCCGCGAAGCTCGCCTCGCCGGGGCCGAGGCGCTTCGTGCGGACATGCAGAGCCTGCCGGCGGGATCGCGGGTGATGCTCGTGGGCGACCTCAACCTCTACTCCAACAACGAAGACGCCTATGCCGCGCTGCTCGCACCGGGCGCCGGATCGCTCGCCGATCCGCTCGGCTCGGGGTCCTGGTCGGGAAGCGGCAACGCGATCAAGCACTCGCAGTCGCCGCGCGATGCCGCGGGCGGAGGGCTCGTCGGCGGCGCGATGGACGACCGCTTCGACTTCCAGCTGCTCTCGCCGTCGCTCTCCGACGACGACGGCCTCGACCTCATCGCGAGCACCTACCGAAGCGTCGGCAACGACGGGAACCACTTCGATCTCGCCATCAACGACGGCAACAACACGTACTTCCCCGGCGAGATCGCGCGGTCCAACGCCCTCGCCAACGCGCTCTTCGACGCGAGCGACCATCTCCCGGTCGCGACCGACCTGCGCCTTCCGGGAATCCTCGTGGCGAGCGTCGACGACGCGATCGGCCGGGTGATCCGCGGGACGCCGCTGCCGATCGAGGTGCGGGTCACGAACAACGCTCCGGCGGACACGCCCTTCGCCAGCCTGCCGATCGAGGTCGACGTCGTCGCGATCGACGGCGCGTCCGGCTCGGAGACGGTCTTCGCGCCGCTCGCGCCGGGAATCGCGGCCGCGGAGGTCTGGCTCGACACCTCCTCGGCCGGCGAGATCGAGGTGCTCATCGAGGCCCGCGCCTTCGGCGAGGTCGCGAACGCGGTCTTTCCGCTGCAGGCGATCGCCGAGGTGCTCGATCCGTCGCGGCCCTCGCTCTCGGCGAAGAAGCCCATCGCGGAGATCGCGATGTCGGTCGAAGTGCCTCCGAGCGGGACCTCGACGCTCGCGATCCCGATCCACAACCTCGGCTACTCGCCGTTGCAGAGCCTGCTCGAGGTGGATGCGGTCTACGGTGCGGCGGGCGCGGTCTCGGTCGCGTCGGTGCCTCCGGCGATCGGCGGAGTGCCCGGCGAGATCGTGCTCTCGATCGACGGCTCGGCGCTGGCCGCGTCAGGCTGGTCCGGCACGATCGAGATCGAGGTCTCCGACGAGAACGTGCCCGGCGAGACCTACGCGGCCCTGGCCGTCGAGTTGGCGATCGCCGTCGAGCCTGCGGGAAATCCCGCGGACTTGAACGGCGACGGCTTCGTCAACGGTGCCGATCTCGCGATGCTTCTGGGGCAGTGGGGAGGGGCCGGCAGCGGCGACCTCACGGGAGATGGCATCGTCAACGGGGCCGATCTCGCGATCCTGCTGGGAGCCTGGGCTGGCGGATGAACTCCGGCGGACCGGAGGCTCCGCAACCGCGGACATGAGGCAATTCGAGTCGTCGATCGCCCCTTCGCGACGTCTTCGCGGCGGCAAGGCGGCTTCCGGGCGAATCCGGCGGCCCAATCTGGTCGGAACCGGGATTCGACGATGGAAACGCCGCGAGCATGCGGCAGACTGGAGACCATGAAGACCGCTCGCCTGACTCTCGCCGCCGCCTCGGTGTGCCTCGGCCTCTCGCTGGACTGCCTCGCGGAGACGGTCGAGTTGACGTCGGTCAAGGACAACACGCTGATCCAGGATCCCAGCCTCGCCCTCAGCGCCGGCGCTGGCATGTCCTTCTACGCAGGCCGCGTGGGGACCAACGGCGGGCAAACGCTTCGACGCGGCCTGCTCGCCTTCGACATCGCTTCGGCGATTCCCGAGGGAAGCGTCGTCACCTCGGTCTCGCTCACGCTTCGCTGCAGCAAGGTCCCGTCGGGAAGCGGCCCGCAGTCGATCAAGCTGCATCGGACCCTCGCCGATTGGGGCTAAGGGACCTCGGGCGCCTCCGGCGGGGGGGGCGCACCCGCGACGCCCGGCGACGCGACCTGGAACCATCGCTTCTATCCCAACGTCTCGTGGGCGACTCCCGGCGGCGAGTTCGTGGCGTCGCCGAGCGGGGCTGCGACCGTGGCCGGCATCGGCTTCTACACCTGGAACTCGACGCCGGAGATGGTCGCCGACGTGCAGGCGTGGCTCGACGATCCCTCGTCGAACTTCGGATGGACGGTGATCGGCAACGAGCAGACGCCGCAGCAGGTGCGCCGGCTCGAGACCAAGGAGTCGATCGCCGCGTGGCGTCCGAAGCTCGTCGTCGAGTTCGAGCCGCCGTCCTCGAACCCCGCCGATCTGAACGGCGACGGTGTCGTCAACGGCGCGGATCTCGCGATCCTGCTCTCGGCCTGGGGAGGCAGCGGCCCGGCGGATCTCGACGGCGACGGCGCGGTGACGGGCGCGGATCTCGCGATCCTGCTCGGAGCGTGGAACTGACCCGATCGTTTCGGGGCGGCGCGCCGCGATGACATCGCCCCCGGTCACCAATGCGAAGAGCCCCGATCGCTCGGGGCTCGGGACCTGCTTCGGTCGGGAAGTCCTGACGGCATCGATTGCCCGGGGGACGTTCGTCGCGACGCGAACGAAAGGCCGAGGTGGGATTCGAACCCACGAATAACGGATTTGCAATCCGTCCCCTTAGGCCACTTGGGTACTCGGCCGAGTGGTCGGGGATCATCGCAGATCCCCGGCGCTCTCGTCAACGACTCGCTCGGATCGCGGCGGAATCGTCGGCGGTTCACTCGGCGGCGATGGCGGTTCTCCGCGAATCGGCCGGCACCATCCGGCAGCCGACGAGGGAAAGGCTCCGCGGCGGCTCGCCGGAGAGGTACGCGACCGAATCGTCGCGGCCGAGCGAGAGCACCCGTGCCTCGATCGCGCGTCCCGTCGCGGGATCGACGACCGGCGAAGCGGTCCGATCGACCAGGCGAAGACGATCGCCTTCGACGAGGCCGGTCCGACGGCCGCCGGAGATCCGGACCTCGCGCGGCGAGAGCGTCGCGATCACCTCGAGCCTCAGCGACTGCGTGCTCGGCAGGGTCTCGATCGTGACGATCGCCTCGTCGAGCGCCTCTCTCGAAGCGCGGCCGAGAGGCGTCGACCAGAAGAGGTAGCTTCGCGGCGACAGGTCCGAGTACCCGCCCGGGAAGGAGAGGTCCGACGGCACCTCGGCGGTGCCGTAGAGATGGTCCTGCCGCGCGAGGTCGTCGGTGTCGAGCCGGATCACCTCGAGTTCGATCGCCGAGAACGCCTCGTCGCGCTTGCCGAAGACTCCGATTCGACGAAGGCTTCCCTCGGCGATCTCCTTGACGTGGTGGAAGTCGGTGACCCGCCCGAGCACGAGATAGTCCGCATCGGGATGGGCGGCGCGAACCGCGGCGGCCTTGGCGGCGCGATCGCCCGCGGGAGCGACCGAGAGCGGCCGAACATCGACCCGCGCGTCGTTCCGAAGCTGCCGCACCATCGTGTCGCTCATCGTCTGGCCGAGGTCGCTCCACCCGAGCGCGTTGGAGGGCGGATCGTCGAAGGGGGCGATCACCACGACGTTCGCCGAACCCGCCGCGAGCGTGCGGACCCCGGGCTCGGGATTCGCCGCGGGCGCCGAGTCGTAGGTGAATCGGGGGGCGGTGCAGGCCGAGGCGAGCAGGGCGGTTCCGGCGAGGATCGTCAGCGTTCGCATTGCCGCGAGATCGGGCAGGCTTTCTCGGCGCCTTGAGCGATTCGCGTGCGCGAGCGCCTGCGGCGACCGCCGAGGATCGCTCCACGCGGGGCGAGCCTGCCGTAGACTCGCGTCGTGCTTCCTGGCGATCGACGATTCACGGCGTCCGTGGCCTTGCTCGTGACCACCGCGTTGCTGAGTGGCACGCTTGCGATCGCGGCACCGCCGCCGGCTCCGAGCGGGCCGCAGGGCGTGAAGCTCGCCCGATCGGGACGGGTGCCGCTGCTTCCCGAGGGCGTCGTGCTTCAGGGGGCCGTCGGCACGATCGACTTCGACGAGACCGACGCGGTGTGGCTCTTCCGGCCCCGCGTCTCGGAGGCGGGTCTCGGACGCGTGCTCGTGTTCCTTCCCGGTGAAGTGCGTGCGGATCTCACCGAGGCGCTCGGCGGCGACGAGGAATCCGGAGCGGGAACCGACTCGGCCGCCGAGTTCGAGGTCTTTGGCAGGGTCTACGCGCATCGCGGCCGCAACTACCTGCTCGCGAGCGGCCTCAATCGCCTCGAGCCGCCGGCCTCGGAAGCGCCTGCGGCGAAGCCGGCGGCGGACGCTCCGCCAGCACCGGCGAAGCCCGCTTCGAACGATCCCTTCGGCGACGACTTCCTCGACGAGGGCGACGATCTTGCGGCACGGCTCGAAGCCGAACTCGAAGCGCAGGTCGGTCGCGCACCGCGGAGCGTCGCGGTCGAGCGCCCCGATGCGGCGGTGGTCGAGGTGCGCGAACGGCGGATCCATCGGCGGCGAGGCCATCTGCGGCGCGACGTCGTGACCGGCACGCTGCTCTTCGTGCCGGAAGCCGACGGCACCGGCGCCCGCGATCCGCAGTACGAACTGCTTCCCTGCCGCGAACTCGAGCGGCTCGAGGCGTTCGCGGCGCGTCCCGAGACGCCGCGGATCATCCGCCTGAGCGGCCTCGTCATCGAAGAGGGCTCGCGGCGGTTCCTGCTTCCGAGCGCCTTCAGCACGCCGAAGGAAGGGCGCGGGATCGCGCCGTGAGCGGCGGACCGGATCAGGCTGCATCCGATCGCGCGCATGGCGATCAGACGCCTCGCTCGAACCAGTCCGAACGAGCGTCGCGCGAATGCGGCCCCGGTTCACCGCCCCTTCGAAACGGACGCTGCCCCGCGTGCGGGCATCCGCTCGAGATCGTGCAGGTCCATGGGCACGGCCAGTGCCGAGTCTGCGGAACGAACATCGAACCCTGCTGCCAGGGTGGGCCGATTCCGCCGGAAGGCTTGTCGTAGCGACGCGGGAGACGCCGCGGCCGATTCAGCCTGCGGCGTCGCGATGGACCTTGGTCATGCGAGGCGGCGTCTTCGGCCGGCCGCTCTGCGCGTCCGCGGGGGTCGCGGCGATCTTCCGCACCGCGTCGATCCCCTCGATCACCTTGCCGAAGGCGGTGTACTGGCCGTCGAGGTGCTTGCAGTGGTCGCGGCCGAGGCAGACGAAGAACTGGCTGCCGGCGGAGTCGGGATCCGCCGATCGAGCCATCGAGAGCACGCCTTCCTCGTGGGGGCGAGCGTTGAACTCGGCCTTCACGTTCCAGCCGGGTCCGCCGGTGCCGTCGCCGCGCGGGCAGCCGCCCTGGATGACGAAGCCGGGAATGATCCGGTGGAAGGACAGGTTGTCGTAGAAGCCGCGGTCGGCGAGCTTCAGGAAGTTCTCGACGTGGCCCGGCGCGACGTCGTCCCAGAGTTCGACGCGAATGGTGCCGTGGTCGGTTTCGATGGTGGCGGTGGGGTAGGACATCAACGCATCCTAGGGACTGCTTCACGAGTCGCGCGATCGATGGCCACTGCCGTCGGGCGCCGTCGGCCCTCTTGGACCGTCGACGAATCGTCTCGCGATTCAGCGTCCCGGATCGGCCGGCGTCGCGGGCACGATCGGCACGACCGAGACCGGTGCCACGCGTCGATCCGGTCGGCCTTCGCCGGGCGTGCGAGGCGGCGCGGGGCGCAGGAAGGCGCGGTGCACCACCGGCGGCGTCTCCGGTCGGCCTCGTGCCGGATCGGCGATCACGACGTTGGCGAGCTCGACGATCGTCGCGGCGCCCTCGACCACTTCCCCGAACGCCGCGTACTGGCCGTCGAGCCGCGCAGTGCCTGCCCGCGAGAGCCCAATGAACCACTGGCTGCCGGCGGAATCGGGATCGTCGTCGCGAGCCATCGAGATCACGCCGAAGTCGTGGGGCAGGCTCGTCGGCTCGAACGGGATCGAGTACCCGGGACCGCCTTCGCCTTCGCCAGTCGGGTCGCCGCCCTGGATGACGAACGGGCGCCCCTCGCGATCGAGCGGCACCACGCGATGGACGATCGTGCCGTCGTAGAAGCCGGCGGCGGCGAGATCGCGGAAGTTCCACGCGGTGTTGGGCGCCTCGTCGGGGCGCAGCGCGACGACGATCGCGCCTCGATCGGTCTCGAGGACGACATCCCGCTCGGGGTAGCAGCGGAAGCCGCCGAGCGGGACCTCCGAGGGCTCCCAGGACTTCGCGGACTCGCGGATCTCGTCGTTGGAGGGTTCGACGATCCGATCGCCCCATCCCACGATCCGCGTGTACGGCGTGACCCCGTCGGGACGCGTCGCCGTCGCCGTGCGGAGCTTCGGGCGATCCCGCATCGGCACGATGACCCAGGCGGAACCCGACGGTTCGCCGCCGACGACCGCCTGAACCCACGCGGCTCGCTCGAGCGAGTCGATCGCCGGAAGCGCCTCGCAGAGCCGGATCTCGCCTTCGGCGACCGGCCCCGTCTCGCCAAGGACGTTGCCCGCGTGATCGACGAGGACCAGGTGCAGCGCGTCGTCGGCGGAGTCGTCGAGGCTCACGGTGGCGATCAGCGGTTGATCGATCGGCGTGTCTCGGCGGGGGATCGAGAAGGGCGGCGCGGGCGCTTCGGCCGCGGCGGTCGGGACCGGAGCCGCGGACTGCAGCGAGGTCGCGATCGTCGCAAGGGCAAGGAGGTGCATGAGGAGCATCATGTCAGGAGTTCGGTCTGGCCGGCGCGGGTCGACCGCTGATCGGAGCGCGGCCCGGACCAAGTACGATCCGCCGCATGTCCTCGATCGTCGTCGCCGCGACGGGCGGCGTCGGAAACCAGCTCTTCCAGTTCGCGGCGGCGTCGGCGATCGCGTCGGCGACCGGGCGACCGATCGAGATCAGCTACCGGCGATCCGACCAGAGTCCCCCGCGACGGATCTTCGTGGCCCTTCGCCGCTGGGCGATGTCGCTCGCCGTCGATGCGGATCGACGCTTCACCCTCGCCCGCTTCGATCGGCCGCCGGATCTGATCCGCATCCAGAAGGTCGCGGCGGAGACCTCGCGTCGCGAGGACCGGCGCCGGGGCTACACCCGCCGGACGCTCAAGCAGGCCGCGCGTTCCGGCCAACTCGCCGGGGCCGTCGTCCTGCGCGAAGCCGAGGAGGTCTCGCGGCTGCTCGAGGATCCCGCGTCGGTCCCGGAGTCGAGCGTGATCGTGGTCGCCGGCGTGCTCGCGACCGATCGCTTCGTGGCGCCGCGGGTCGAAGCCCTTCGCGCGGAGATCGCGCTGCCGATCGAGGCGCCCTACGTGCGGAAGTGGACCGAGACCCGCCGCGGACCGCGGCCGCTCGTGGGCGTCCATGTCCGGCGGGGCGACTATCTCAAGCGTCGCCTCGTCGACTCCATCGTGCATCTCACGCCCGCGTGGTATGCCGCGGCGGCGGAGCGGTTGGCGGAGCGGCACGGCGAGCTCGAGTTCGTGGTGGTGAGCGACGATCCGGCGTGGTGCCGCGAGAACCTTCTGCTTCCCGGCACGACGTCGATCGCCTCGCTCGACCATCCCGAGGATCCGCTCGAGGACCTCGCCCTGCTCTCGCGCTGCGACCACCACATCCTTGCCAACAGCACCTTCAGCTGGTGGGGTGCGAGGCTCGCGTCGGGCGGCGGCGACGTGGTGGCGCCGACCTTCTGGTGGATCGACCCGCCGATCGGCCGCGAGGTGCTGGCGGCCGGATGGATCGAGCTCGCCAACTCGCGCGAGGGCCTGCCGATCGAGCAGGCCTGCGGATCCGCGGTCGTATGATCGCGCCATGACCGCCACCGCGACGCCGCGCATCCGCTCGACCCGGCTGATCGTGGGACTCGAGATCCATGTGGAGCTCGCGACCCGCAGCAAGATGTTCAGCCGCGCGCCGAATCCCGCGTGCCCGGAGTTCCAGGACGCCGATCCCAACACGCTCGTCGATCCGACGGTCGCGGGCCTGCCCGGGGCGCTGCCGGTCATGAACCGCCGCGCGGTCGAGATGTCGGCGATGGTGGGCATGGCGTTGGGCTGCGAGATCGCCCGCACGAGCCGCTGGGACCGGAAGAACTACTTCTATCCCGATCTGCCCAAGGGCTACCAGATCAGCCAGTACGACCTGCCGCTCTGCGGCGACGGGGCGATGGACGTTCCCGCCGCCGCCGGCGGGTCGGTGCGGATCGGCATCATCCGCGCGCACCTCGAGGAGGACACCGGAAAGCTCGGCCACGAGCTTCCGGGGGGCCATCGCTACGAGGGATCGCTCGTCGACCTCAATCGCGCCGGCACGCCGCTGCTCGAGATCGTCACGGCGCCCGACTTCACCTGCGCCGACGACGTGGTGACCTTCGCGCAGGAGCTTCGCAACCTCTGCCGCTTCCTCGGCGTCACCGAGGGCGTCATGCAGCGGGGCCACATGCGCTTCGAGCCCAACATCAACCTCGTGATCGACACCGAGGACGGGCGCGAGTTCCGCACTCCGGTGGTCGAGGTCAAGAACCTCAACTCGTTCCGGGCGCTGCGCGGCGCGATCGAGCATGAGGCCACGCGGCAGGCCGAAGCGTGGCTCGCCGACGGCAAGGTCATGGGCCCCGGCGCCAAGACCACCCGCGGCTGGGACGACCAGCGTCTCGTGACGGTCCTGCAGCGCGAGAAGGAGGACGCGCACGACTACCGGTACTTCCCCGAGCCGGACCTCGTCGAGGTCTCGATCGACGAGGCGTGGCTCGCGGCGATCCGGGCGGAGCTCCCGGAGCTGCCGATCGCGCGGCGGGCTCGCTACGTCGACGCCTTCGGGATTCCCGAGAAGGATGCGCACGTGCTGGTGGGCGATCGGGATCTCTGCCGCTTCTTCGAGGAGTGCCAGCGCGAGGGCGAGGCGATCGGGCTCTCGGCCCGCGATGCCGGGCACGACTCGGCGAAGCTTCTGCTCAACGCCGGAGCCAAGCGGTCGAACGAGCAGGGCGTGCCGATCCACGAGCTCGGGATCGCTCCGCGGCGGGTGGCCGAACTGGTCAAGCTCCGTCAGGAGGGCGCGATCGATGCGCAAGGCGCCGATCTGCTCTTCGGCGAACTCTGCGAGCTCGATCGCGATGCCGCGGAGCTTGCCGCGGAGCGCGGTCTCGTCAAGGTGCGCGACGACGCGGCGATGGATCGGTGGATCGACGAGGCGATCGCCGCCAACGCGGCGGCGGCGGAGGATGTCCGAAGCGGCAAGCAGGCCGCGATCGGCAGGCTCGTCGGCCACGTGATGAAGGCCAGCGGCGGCCAGGCCGATGCGAAGGAGGCCCGCGAGCGCCTGCTCGCGAAGCTCGGGAGCGGAGGATGAGCGGGTTCGAGGGCTCGGCGCTCGAGGCCGACATCGAGCGGGTGCTGCTCTCCGAGGCGGAGATCGCGGCCCGGATCGACGAACTTGCCGCGAACCTGCGGCAGGATCTCGCGGCGGCGGGGGCGGGCGACGACGGCATCGTGCTGATGCCGGTGATGACCGGCAGCATGCTCTTCGTCGCCGATCTGGTCCGGCGTCTCCCGCAGAAGCTTCGCCTCGAGCTCGCCCTTGTCTCGAGCTATCCGGGGAAGGCGATGGAGAGCCGCGGCGCGAAGCTCTCGATGCCTCTGCCGACGGAGCTCGCGGGAAGGCATGTGGTCATCGTCGACGACATCCTCGACTCGGGCGGGACGATCCGGTTCCTTCGCAGCGAGCTCGCCAAGCAGTCGCCGGCGTCGTTGCGTTCGGTGGTGCTGCTGCGAAAGCCCCGGCCCGATGCGATCGACGTCGCATGCGAGCACGTGGGCTTCGAGATCCCCGACGAGTTCGTGGTCGGCTACGGCCTCGACTTCGACGGCCTCTACCGGAACCTGCCCTACATCGGCACGCTGCGCCCGGACGCGCGGCGGTGATCCTCGGGTCGCGTGGCGATCAACCGATCGCCTGCCCGTAGCACGCGGCGTGCTTGCGGGCCGACTCGGCCCATGTGAAGCGGGCGGCGCGGGCGAGTCCAGCCTCGACGAGTTGCGACCGCTGCGACTCGTCGTCGAGGAGGCTCGCGAGATTCGCGGCAAGCGCCTCGTCGTCGCCCACCGGCGCGAGCATTGCCGCATCGCCCGCGACCTCCGCGCAACCGGGCGCCTCCATGCAGGCGACCGGGCATCCGAGCGACATCGCCTCGAGGATCGGAATGCCGAAGCCCTCGATGCGGGAAGGCACCGCGAGCGATCGTGCGTGGGCGTAGAGCGTGGCGAGTTCGCGGTCGTCGGCCGCGATCGCGCGGATCGAGTCTTCGGGAAGCCCGAGTTCATCCATCGCCGCTCGCTCGTCGCCGCGGATCGCGCCGCCGCCCACGTTGACGAGCACGCCCTCGAAGCCTCCGCGGCGGATCCGCGCGAACGCCCGCATCAGCGTGGCGAAGTCCTTGTATCGCCCGCGGCTTCCGACGTGCAGCAGGTACGGCACGCCGATCGGGTCGCGGTCTTCGGGCAGCGGCATCCGCGAGCCGTGATGGATCACGTCGATCCGGGCCTCGTCGACCCGATGCACGCGGACGAGGGCGTCGCGCGTCGCGAAGGACGGCACGACGATCCGCGCGGCACGGGCGATGGCGAGCGACTTCTGTCGCAGGAGTTCCGGCCGGTCCCTGCGGTACGACGGATCCTCGTCGTTGATGAGGTCGTGCACGGTGATCACGATCGGCGAGGGAGAGTCCGCCGCGGCCGCGAGCCGGTAGCCGGTGTCGTGGATCACCAGCCCGCCCGACGGGTCATGGCGCCGGGCGTCGCGACGCAGCGAGCGGTCGGACCATTGCGAGGACCATCGGCGAAGCGAGCCGGAGATCGGCCACGCGCGGCCGGAGACGATCCTGCGATCGCGGCGCGTCTCGCGAGCGAGTTCATCGAGATGGGCGTTGCGGTGGATCCCGGCGCGGATCGTGGGGCGCCAGCCGAGTTCGGGGCAGTCCTCGAGGGAGTTCGCGACCTCGCAGAAGCAGCGGCTCACGCCTCCGCGACGCTGCAGGAACGCCTCGGCAGAGAACCAGACTTCGCGGATCGCGGTCATGGCGTGGAAGGTCCGCGTGCGGGAGCACCGAGCGGAGAGCCGCCGATTCGATCCGGCTCCGGCATCAGCCCTCGGTTTCCGCCGCCGTGCCGATCGCGACGGCCGGCGCCTCGTCGCCGGTCCTGGGATGGCGAGACGGGAACTCGGCGCGAAACGCCTCGGCATCGATGCCGAGGAAGGTGGCGATCTCGTCGAGGCGGTCCCACAGCTCCTCGTAGCGCACTCGGAGCAGGCCGGGTCGATCGCATCGCGCAAACCACTCGATCTGCCGCTCGACGGCGCGTCGCAGCGCCTCGGTCTGCGCGGAGCCCGATGCGATCACGCTCTCCACGCTCGCGAGCTTGGAACCGTGCCGCGCGGTCCATCCGCGTCGATGGATGCTGTGGACCACATCCTCGACGTCGCCGTGGATGAAGATGATCCGAAGTCGATCCGGGAACCGATCCGGAAGCCGAGGCAGGTGCTTCAGGTGGTCCTCGTCGTCGCGAGAATTGACGCGCACATGCGGTCGCAACTGATCGATGAGCAGGGTGGATCCGACGCCGCCCGGCGAGATCACCACCGCGTCGATCCGGTCGAGGTCCCGGATCCGGAAGACGCCGAGCCGCCGGAGCCACGCCCGCAGCAGGAGGCGAGGCACCTCGAGGGCCGCTCCCTGGCGGGTCTTCGTCGACGAGAAGCTCATGACCCGTGACTCACGCTGAAAGTCTACCGTCGTGCGGAGGCGCTCCCGCGGCACGGGTCATGCCTCTGCGGGCGTTCACCTCAACGGCCGAGCACGTCCGCAAGTCGAGACGGATCGTGTCGATGGGCGAGCGCCGCGCCTGCGGCACGAGCCTCTGCGAAGAAGCGGTCCCGATCCCGGAGGATCGCCTCGATGGCCTCGTCGAGCGCCTTGGCGTCCCCGAACGGGATCACGACGCCTGCGCCATGCTCCTCGACGAGCTTCGCAGGCTCGGTGCCTTCGCTCGCGACGATCGGCGAGCCGCTCATGAGCGCGTCGAGGGCGACGCCGCTGACCTGCCCGGCGAAGGTCGCAGGCTCGTAGGCGGCGAGCGTGATCGCCCCGCGGAAGTTCGCGAGATAGCGATCCCGGCCGAGTCCGCCGGCCTGCTCGCGAAGATGCGGATAGCCCGCAGCCTCGATGCGACGAAGCAGCGGAGCCTCTCGGCTGCCGTGCCGGTTCGCGTGCTTGGTCGAGGCCTGCAGGAGGAGCGGGATCTCGGCACTTCGCCGGCTCCATCGCTCGACGAGTTGCGCCAGCACCGCGAGCCCCTTGTTGAAGCGCAGGGCGCCCGCCATGAGCACATGGCTGAACTCGGTCCGCGTCGGGGCGGGCGGCGCGATCACGGGATAGTCGATGCGCACGACTCGACGCCATCCGAGGCGAGCGAGGTCGTCGGCGATCGCGTCGGTGGTCGCCAGCGCGGTGCATGCGGATCGCGCGCGGGCCGCGAGCGCATGAAGCGTCCGATCGGTTCGGCGACGGACGGGCCAATGGAAGAGGAGCGAGGTGCGCTCCAGCCGCGGGCGGGATCCGCCGAGGACCGAGAGCAGCGCCGCATGTCGTCCGTTCGCGGTCGCGACGAGGCATCGTTCGGAGGCGAGGCTCGATCGCGCTCGGATCGCGGCGATCTCGGCGCGGATCGACGAGGCTTCGGCCAGTTCCAGCCTCGGCGAGTCGATCTCGCGCGTCCACGCGCGGAGCAGCGGCGTCGCGGCCTGCGTCGCCACGATGCCGATGGCCCGGCCCGGGACGCCAAGACCCGAAACGATGGCGCGGAGGAGTTCGTCGTAGTGCCCGCGGCCGAGACCCAGTCGCGGTTCGACGAGGGTCCAACTCGGAAGTTCGGCGCTCCGAGGGTCCTGTTGCGTCATGACGCACGCGCCCCGAGCAGGCGATCGACCCAGTCGTCCTCGGCACCGAGGCCGTTGCGGGAGAACTCCGCCTCATCGGGACGAGGCAGCAGCGTGCAGGTGGCGAGGAGCAAGGTGATCGCCGCCGGGATGAACCTTGCAAGCAGGTGGTCGAACTGCCCGCCGACGAAGGTCGCAAGCAGCATGGCCATCGCGAGCGGTGCGAGCGGTTCCGACGCGATGCGTCCGAACCATCGCCGCACGCCCCACGCCGCGCCGAACGCGAGCATGGCCGTGCCGAGCAGGCCGCTCTCGAAGAGGAGATCGATCACGGTGTTGTGGGCGTAGTTGAGGTCCGCCCGTCGATCGAGGATCGCCAGCACCGGATGGCAGGTCGGGCACTCGTCGCGGGCCGCCTCCATCGCAGGCCGCCAGGCGGACAGGCCGTGGCCGATCAGGGGTCGATGGAGCGACTCTTCGAGAGTGACCTGCCAGAGTCCGACGCGGCTGTCTTCGCCATCGGTGGCCCAGAGCGTCTCGAACTTCACGGCCGCGGCGCCGCTCCATTGGCTGACCGTGGCCGCGAGGATCGCGCCGCCGACAAGCACGCCCGCGATCGCGGCCCGAAACGCCAGCGAGACCCTCGGCATCGCGGCGAAGGCGGCAAGCCCTGCGGCCGCGGCCACCAGCATCGAACGTTGCGTGGTCGTTCCGAGCGCTGCGACGGAGACGAGCGTGGCGCCAGTTCCTACGAGGCGCCGAATCCAACCGCATCCCGCGAGCATCGCCACCGAGGCGAGCAGCGCGATCGGAAGGACGAAGGCGCCCCGACGGCTCTGATGCTCGAGCAACGACTCGCCGCGCGCGAGCACGCCGATCGACTCGATCAGGCACACCCCCGAGGCGGCGATCGCACCGGCCGAGAGCGCCGCGAGCAGCAACCGCCATCGATGGATCACCGGCACGAGGAGCAGGGGGATGAGGAACTGGCGGGTCGGCCAGGAGCTCGACCAGGACCAGGGCTCCTGTCTCAGCAAGCCCGCCGTCACCACCAGCAGGATCCACGCGACGAAGCAGACGCCCGGCACGGTCCGCAGCGCCGCCCACCAGCATCGGTGGATCGCCGAGAAGCGCAGAACCGCGAACGCGATCAAGGCCACGAAGAAGCCCGCTTCGATGCTGCGGGAGAGCGGCACGAAGAAGGCCCAGCCCGCAGCCGCCGTGGCGTGCCAGCCCGCGAGCCCCGGGCTGCGTCGGTCGGCGGCGGCGAGGGCGGAGAGCAGGTCGGGATTGTTCATGAAGGGGGGCCGCGGACGCGGTGCCGGCTCGTCGCAGGCTCCGGATCTCCGGCGGACTCTATCGTCGCTCCGGACGCGATCGCGGCAGCCGCGCCGCGAGCCGATCTCCGCCCTTGGCAGGCCGAGTCAACCGGTAGCATGCCTTCGAGGATCGACACATCCACACACGACCCGACCAGGAGCAGGTACCGACCATGTCCAATCCCATCGATCGACGCCACTTCGTCCAGACCACGCTCGCCGCCTCCGCGGCCGCCCTTGCCTGGAGGCCGACGTTCGCCTCGGCTCGCTCGCTGCAGAAGCTTCGCGTCGGCTCGGTCGGCGTCGGCGGCATGGGCGCGAGCGACCTCGGTCAGATCGCGAGCCACGCGAACGTCGAGATCGCGGCGATCTGCGACATCGACATGGGTCGCCTCAACGCGGCGGGCGAGAAGTTCCCCAAGGCCGCCCGCTTCACCGACTGGCGCGAGATGCTCGCCTCGATGGGCGACTCGCTCGATGCGGTCTCGGTCTCGACCCCCGACCACATGCATGCCCCGATCACGATGTCGGCCCTCGACATGGGCAAGCACGTCTACGCCCAGAAGCCGCTCACCCACAGCGTGAACGAGGGACGCGCCATCGCCCTCAAGGCGAAGCAGAACCCCGGCCTCGCGACGCAGATGGGCACGCAGATCGCCTCCTACGACCACAAGCGTCAGGCGATGCAGCTGCTCGCGGAGGGAAGCATCGTCGGCAAGGTGACCTCGATCCACGGCTGGACCGATCGCCCGGTGCGCTACTGGGCGCAGGGCAAGCTGCGCCCGCAGGGCTCGAACCCGATCCCCAACGACATCGCCTGGTACAACTGGCTCGGCGTCGCGCCGGACCGGCCGTACCTCTCGAAGGTCTATCACCCGTTCGCGTGGCGCGGCTTCCGCGACTTCGGCTGCGGCGCCCTCGGCGACATGGCCTGCCACATCATCGACACGCCGCTGCAGGCGATGGATCTGCTCGTGCCGACCGACGTCACGGTCGAGTGCACCGATTCGACCGCCGACATGTTCCCGACGAAGGAGACGGTGCGGTTCACCCTGAAGGGCAACAAGTACACCGGCGGCAAGGACATCCCCTTCGTCTGGTACGACGGCGGCATCCTGCCGACGCAGGCCGAGCTCGGGCTGCCGGCGGACTTCAAGATCCCGCAGAACACCGTCGCGGTCGTGGGCGAGGAAGGCACCTTCCTGATCCCCTACGAGGGCAGCGTGGTCTCGCAGCTCTTCAAGGGCGGCCAGTCGGTCGACTTCAAGAAGCCCGAGCTCGCCGATCCGGGCCGCAACCACTGGCACCACTGGGTCGAGTGCTGCGCCGGCAACGACAAGACCCAGACCAACTTCGTCTACGCGGGCACGCTCTGCGAGATGCTCTCGCTCGGCGCGTTCGGCTCGCTCTTCCCGAACCAGAAGCTGGTCTGGGACGCGAAGTCGATGCAGGTGACCAACAACGACGGCGCCAACCGCTTCGTGACCCGGGTCTACCGCGACGGCTGGGGTGTGCCGATGCCGACCGGCGTCATGTGATCGTCGCGGACGTTCGTCCGATCCTCGCAAGGGGCGCCTTCGGGCGCCCCTTGCTCATTCGGGCTCTCGCACTTCGAGCGCGCGCCGCGCCTGCGCGGGGTCGATGAAGGGCAGCACCAGAACCACCGCCGCCTGCAGCACGCCTGCCACGAGGTAGATCGAGGCGAAGTCGAGCCGCGCGTCGAGCGGTCCGGCGAGCTTGAGGCCGATCGTCGTCGAGAGGTTGAGCAGCGCCATGTACGCGGTGAACTGCGTCGCGGCGACCCGTGGCCACGAGACCGCCATGAAGAGGGCGAAGAGCGACACGTTGAGCACCGCGAGCAGCCCGCTCTCGAGGACGAGATAGGCGACGAGGAACGCGCGGTCGGTCCAGAGCGCATCGAGCCAGCCGAACGCCGCGATCATCGCGCCGAGCAGCACCGCGGCGAGGCCGGCGAGGCGGCGCGGTCCGACGAGATCGGCGAGGAAGCCCCCCGCGATCGAGCCGCCGAGACCCGCCCACACCCCGAGCGTGCCGGTGATGGCGACGTACTCCTCCTTGCTCCAGCCGAGGTCCTGGATGAAGAGGATGTTCGCGATCGGCGCGAGCAGGCCCGAGGGAAGAAGTGCGAGCACCGCGACCGCCGCCGCGAGCAGGCTCGATCGCAGCGAGAACGCCCGCACGAGATCCATCACGAGCGAGCCGAACGATCGCTCCTCGAGCCGCTCCGCTTGCGGGCTCGCGGCGCCAGCAGTCCACGGCAGCAGGCGCTCGCCCGGGCGTTCGCGCACGAGGAGCGGCAGCAGCATGATCGCGCCGAGCAGCGTCGCCTGGACGACCATCGTCGCCGCCATCCCGAGCGGCCCGATCAGCACGCCGAGCCCCGCGGCGCCGATCGAGGTGCCGAGGTACTTCGAGCCGTACATGAGACCGTTCGCCTTGCCGCGTTCGGCCTCGGTGAGCAGGTCGACCGCGAGGGCGTCGACCGAGACGTCCTGCAGGGCGTTGAAGGTGTTGTGGAGCAGGATGAGGATGCCGATCGTCGGAAGCGCCTGCGCCGGATCCGGCACCGAGGCCATCGCAAGGATCGTCGCGATCATGCCCGCCTGCGCGAGGAGGATCCAAGGACGCCGCCGCCCCATCGACAGGATCGACCAGCGATCGACCACCGGCCCGAAGGCCCACTTGAACGCCCACGGGATCATGCCCATCGCGAGCGTCGAGCCGATCGCCTCGGCGTCGAGGCCCTGCTCGGCGAAGTACGCCGCGAGGGTGTAGACGACGAAGCCGTAGGGGATGCCCTGCGCGACGTAGAGGGCGCAGAGCGTCGCGATCCGCAGCAGCGGGCTCGTCGAGAGGGTCACGGCGGGGAAGGTAGCGGGGACGCGGACAGAGACCGGCGGTCGGGTTGCGGCATCCCGCTCGACCGCGAAGATGCCCCGCATGAGCACCTCACCCGATGCCGGCGGTTCCGACCACGACCTCATCCCTCTCGCCGACGAGCCGAAGGCGCCGTCGCTGCCGGGCACGGTGAAGGTCTCGCCGACGCCCGATGCCGTGATCGACGCGATCGCCGCCGACCTCGTCGCGCATGCGATCGCGTGCGTGCGGCAGTTCGGCGACTTCCATCTCGCGCTCTCGGGCGGCAACACGCCGTTCCCGCTCTACGAGCGGCTGATGTACGACCCGATGTACCGCGACCTCCCCTGGGCCCGCACGCATCTGTGGATGGTCGACGAGCGCTGCGTGCCCTTCGACGACCCGATGAGCAACTTCGGGAAGATCTCCGAGATCATCGTCGGGCACTCGGGCATTCCCGCCGAGCAGGTGCATCCGATCGAGGCGACCGCGGCCGACGCCGATGTGCGCTACGAGCGAGCGCTTCGCGAGACGCTCGCGTGGCGCGAGAAGGGCCACGACCGGCTCGACTTCGTGCTGCTCGGGATGGGCGACAACGGACACACCGCGAGCCT